>JALZBN010000338.1 GCA_030947365.1 Actinomycetota bacterium | reverse complement strand
CTCCTTCGATGACGAGCTCCCACGCCGCGCTCTTCAGCCGGTCGACGGCAGACTGCGCGAGCAACGGGTCGGCCATGACCGCGAGCCATTCGCTCGGGTCCCGGTTGGAGGTCAGCACCGTCGCCGCGTGGTGGTGGCGCTCGACGCAAATCTCGTAGATGTCGGCCGTCTCGGTGGCGTCGAGTGGCTGGAGCGCGAAGTCATCGATCAGGAGTAGGTCCACTCCGATGAGCTTGCGCATCTCGGCGTCGTAGCTGGCGTCGAGGCGTGTCGCCTTCAGACGTTTGTGAAGCCGGTCGGCGCGCTCGAAGTGCACGCTGATGCGACGACGGCAAGCGATGTGGCCGAGGGCGGTGGCCAAGAAGGTCTTGCCGACGCCGACCGGTCCGAGGATGAAGGCATTGCGCGCTTGGTCGACGAATCGCATCGACACCAGCTCGCTCCACACCGCCCGGTCGTAGGTGATGGCTGCGGTGTCGTCCCACGCTTCGAGGGTCATCGACGGATCCAACTTGGCGGCCCGAGCCCGCAGCCCGGCGGAGTCGCTGTCGCGTCGTTGCACCTCGTCGGAGAACAGCTGCTCGAGGAACTGGCTGTGGGTGAGCTCGTGCTGGCGGGCGAGGACCAGCCGTTCGGGCAGGGTGTCGAGGAGGCGACCGAGCTTCAGCCGGCGCATCAGGACCTTGAGCTCGGGAGCCACGCTCGGGGCCGGCGCGGTCATCGGCCCGGCTCCTTCGTTGCCGCGAACTCCGACGGGTCGCGGGCGAAGCGGCCCGCCACGACGACGAGCTCGGGCCGGGCGTCGGGCTCGGCGTCCTCGCGGGCGCGCTCGAGCATGCGGCTCACGAGGTTAACGTCGACGGCCTCGGCGTCGAGGGCATGCCGACATGCCGACTCGACGCGCGTCGCCCCCCACTTCTTCACCAGCCCCAAGAGCCGATAGACCTGGCGCATCTTGGTCCACGGCAACGGGTTGTCGAGCAGCGCCACCGCGTAGACGCCGATAGCGTCGCCGTGTTCGGCGGCGGTGCGCTGGAGCCGGTCGAGGTCGCGCGTCGCGTAGATCTCTGTGCCACTCGGCATGTCGGCGGGGTCGGTATGGCGCTGACCAGGTGGTTTGCGGGGATGGACCTTCACCAGCTCGCCTCCCAAGTACAGCTTCACTGTCGTGGAATCCCGCCTCGCCTTCAGGCGCCGGCCGATGAGGTGGTGGGGGGCGGAGTACAGCGCCTTGTCGACCTCGACATGGAAATCACGGTGCACCTTGGGCTCGGACCATTTCGGGACATCGAACGCCGCGTCGGGAACGCTTCCCAGCAGCGGCAACTCTTGGACGCGGAACTCCTCGAGCGGCCGGCACTGGGTGGTGCCGTGGATGCGCATGCCGGCCGTGTCGGTACACCACGTCTCGGCGCGTGTTCGCGCGTCGGGGAGATCCACAAAGGTCTCGCCGGCGAAGAAGTTGTTGCGCGCGTAGGGCACGGCTCTTTCGACTCGGGGCTTGTCCGTCGGCGTGGCCACGCGCGCCGCGTCGACGACGAAACCCCTCGACTGCGCGTACTCCAAGAACACGTCGTTGAAGCGGGGCGCGGTGTTCTCGGCCTTGGCGACGATCGAGCTCATGTTGTCGGGGATCACGACCGGGAATACCCCGCCGAAGTATCTCCACGCGGCCTCGAAACCGGCGATGACATCCTCCGTCGTCTGGGTCAAGGTCGGCCACACGAACATGTGCCGGCTGAAGCACGCCGTGAAGATCAGGCCGTGGCACACCCGCCGGCGGTCCCCGTCGGCGATGAGCCCGAGGCGACCGAAGTCGACCTGTAACTCGATCCCCGGCGGCGGGTCGTCCACCCGAACCGTCGTCGAGCGCCGGCCCGCCCCGCAACGCTGCACCGCGAAACGCGCCAGGGTCCGGTGGGGCACGACCACTCCCCGCCGACTGAGCAGGATGCCGATCTTGACCACGGTGAGTTCCTGCTTCACCCACGCCTTGATCCGTTCCTCCTCGCCAAGAAGCGTCCCCCACGCGTCGCCGTGGCCGTCGGGGCGATGCGGGCGCACCCGCTCGACCACCTGGCCGATCAGCTCGTCGGTGAGCTGCTCCTCGCCACCGGCGCGGTCAACGCCGAGTTCGACCGCGGCCGCGATGTAACGCCGT
>JALZBN010000337.1 GCA_030947365.1 Actinomycetota bacterium | reverse complement strand
CGAGCCGTGCCGTGTCGGGCTGCGTCATCTCCGGTTGCGTCGCCGTAGCGTGCCAGACGGCGGCCGTCGGGGTCGGGTTCAGGGCGCGGCCGTGACGGGTGGGACTGCTTGCGGGGGTGCCGGCGCGGGAACCGGCTCCGGCATCGTGCATGGCGCGCTCGGCGCGACCTGGTCGGTGAGCGCCGCTGTCGCCACGACCGCGCCAGAGGCGTCCAGTCCTTCGACGGTACCCTCCGGCAACATCGACTTCTTGAAGGCCTCAGGGCCGGCGGAGGGGTCCGGCGGGGGTGGTGCCGGGGTCTGGTGGGCGAGGACGGCATAGCCCTGGACGGGAGTCATCTCATCGACGGTGCCGTCGGCGAAACGCACTCTCACCGTGGCCACCGCGTCGGTCGTGTGGACCGTCGCCCATGCCGCTGGTGACCCTTCCTGAACACCGAAGAAGCCGGCCTGGACCACGCCAACCGCCTGATCGGGAGCCAGCTTCGGAATGCTGACGAAGCCCGGCTCGACCGCGGCCTGGTTCGAGAGCTCGGCCCGTAGCATCGCTGACGGGAAGCAGTCCGCGGGTAGAGCGGTGGACGGCAGTATCGGGCACGGTGCGCCGTCAGGGCACGCCACCTTCGGAGGCTCCGGAGGAGTGATGTCGCCCAGATAGGCCCGCACCGCAATGCCATCTGCTGTCGTGCGCACGAAGAGCGGAGTAAGGGCCGGCCCGGTCGCAAAGGCAAAGCCCGCGCCCCCTGACGAGACTGACGCCGATCCTGACGCCGCCCCCGACGCCGTTGCCGTCTCCGGAGTGGGCTTCGCCGTATCCCGACGCGTCCCCTGACTGCTTCCCGTCGCAACCGTGACCGGCTTGCCGCCATCGTCGAGGTTCAGCCCTACGAGCACCCCCGCGGCGGGTCCGGCCACAAGTGCCACGACCAATGCCACGCCGAGCCAGCGGGCCCGGCCCCGGTGGGCGCGCCGCATGATCGCTTCGAAGTTGTCGGCGGTCGGAGGCGGTGGGGAAGCCGCATTTGCGAGAGCGTCTCGAATCTCGTCATCGTCCATGCCCATTACAAGCCTCGGGCGGGCCGAAATGTTTACGTCAGCGCTTCTTGCCCTTCTTGCGCGGCCTGGGCGCGCCGGGGCGGGGACGGTTGGCTGCCACCGTTCGGGTCGCAGTGCGCGCCGAGCCATCGCCGTCGCCGCCCGGAACCAGTACCTCGTCGCGGTTAGGGCCCCTCAGACGCTTGCCGCCTCCGCCCGTGCCTCCGGTCGACATGACCGCCGCCTCCGCGGGCGTAAGCGGCCCCATGCCGCCCTTGGTCTTCACCCGCTCGCGGATGGTGGCGTAGCGGGTCTCGCGCTCCTTGAGCATGGCCAGCACCGGTGATGCGACGAAGATCGAGGAGTACGCGCCGGTAAGCAGGCCGACGAGGAGCGCCAGCCCGAAGTCCTTTAAGGAGGTCGCCCCCAGGACCCCGGAGCCGATGACGAGCACGGAGAGGATGGGGAGGATGGCGACGAACGACGTGTTGATCGACCGCATCAGCACCTGGTTCATCGAAAGGTTCACTGTCTCCGAGTAGGTGACCCGGCCTTGGGCCGCCAGACCACGCGTGTTCTCCTGGATCTTGTCGAACACCACGACCGTGTCATAGAGGGAGTACCCCAAAATTGTGAGGAACGCGACGACCGTGGCGGGAGTGACCTCGAAGCGGGACAACGAGTAGATGCCGACAGTGATCAAGATGTCGTGGACCACGGCGACGATGGCCGAGAGCGCCATCTTCCACTCGAAGCGCACCGAGAGATAGAGGCTGATCAGTACGAAGAACACGATCAAGGCCGTGCGGGCCTTGTTGGTGACGGCGTTCCCCCACGAGGGCCCGACGTCGTTCTTGCTCACCTGGCTGGCGTCGACCTTGGCCAAGCCGGCCAGCTTCTGGGTGACCTCGTCTTGCTTCTCGGGGCTCAGGTGGCGGAACTCGACCCGGAGCTTCTCTGTACCCCCCGAGATCTTCTGGATCTTGGCTTCGCCGAGCCCTATCGGCCCCAGTGCACCTCGGGCCTGGCCCACCGACACATGCGGCGCGGGGACCTCCCACGAGTTGCCGCCTTTGAAGTCGATGCCGTAGTTGAGGCCTTGGGTGAGCAACGAGAACGTGCCGAGGGCGATCAGCAGCAGCG
>JALZBN010000336.1 GCA_030947365.1 Actinomycetota bacterium | reverse complement strand
CGGGCGGGGTACTCAATTCGAGTTGACCGCCGGGCTCGAAGGTCAGGGCACTGCCGTTGGGAAAGGCAGACCCGTTGGACGTGCACCGTCGCAGCCGGTCGGGCTCGACCCGAGCCCAGGGATCGGCATTCTCGAAGGTGAGCCACTCGAGCTCCACGCCGACGAGGGGCTCGGCGGCGGTAGAGAAACAGCGTCCCGCTGCAACCGCGTGAACGTCGTCGAGGGTGAGGGTCGAACGGGCCGAAGGCACGGCGCGCTTACCGGTGGCCGAATCGAGCAGAGACCCAATGGGCGTTGCGCACGGGTGCGAGCCAGAGGTCGAGCACTGTCATCCGAGGCTTCCTTTCGGGTCGTCTGCGCGCCGAGAAACGAAGAGCCACCCCGTGTCCCGACTTCGCTTCAGTCTACGCGGGCTGTGTACGCCTTTTCCGATCGCGTTGAAAACGGGGGACGCTCGCCATGCTCGGTCGTATCCTTCCCAACATGACCGAGACAGACACGAGCGAGATGACGAGACGCAGCCGCGATGTCACCGAGGGCTTTGCCAGGGCGCCGGCGCGGGCGATGCTGCGCGCCATCGGGATGACCGACGACGATTGGGACAAGCCCCAGGTCGGCGTCGTCAGTAGTTGGAACGAGGTCACACCCTGCAACCTTCCCCTTGACCGCCTGGCCAAACGAGCGAAGGCGGGGGTGCGGGCCACTGGAGGATTCCCGATCGAGTTCATGACGATAGCGGTTTCCGACGGCATCTCGATGGGCCACGAGGGCATGCGAGCGTCGCTTGTCAGCCGGGAGGTGATCGCCGACTCGATCGAGACCGTGATGCATGCGGAGCGCTTCGACGCCATGGTCACGTTCGCGGGCTGCGACAAGTCGCTGCCGGGAATGCTCATGGCGGCCGCTCGGGTCAACGTGCCGAGCGTCTTCCTCTATGGCGGCACCATCCTTCCCGGGCGCGGCGCGCATGGCGAGGCCCTCGACATCGTCAGCGTCTTCGAGGCGGTCGGCGCCCACGCCGCCGGCGCGCTCACCGCCGAGGAGCTGTCGCTCATCGAGCGCAACGCCTGCCCCACCGAGGGGTCGTGCGCCGGCATGTTCACGGCGAACACGATGGCTGCCGTGGCCGAGGCGCTGGGCATGAGCCTGCCCGGTTCATCGTCCGCGCCGGCCGTCGACCGCCGGCGCGACGACCTCGCGTATGCCAGCGGCGAAGCGGTCACCGCGTTAGTGGAGGCCGGAATCCGTCCGCGTCAGATCATGACCCGGGAGGCCTTCGAGAACGCCATCGCAATCGTGAACGCCCTCGGTGGCTCGACCAACGCCGTGCTGCACCTCCTCGCCATCGCCAACGAGGCGCGTGTCGACCTCACCATCGATGACTTCAATCGCATCGGTCGCCGTGTCCCCCATGTCGCCGACATGAAGCCCCACGGGCGCTACCACATGACCGATCTCGACCGAGTGGGCGGGGTGGCGGTGGTGCTAAAGGAGCTACTCGAAGCCGGGCTCCTCAACGGCGACTGCCTCACCGTCACCGGACGCACCATGGCAGAGAACCTTTCCCTCCTTGATCCGCCTGCGCCCGATGGCGACGTCGTGCACGCGCTCGACCGGCCTATCCACGCCGAGGGCGGCATTGCCGTTTTGCGGGGCTCGCTTGCTCCCAACGGGTCGGTGGTGAAGATCGCGGGGATGGACCAGCTGCGATTCGAGGGAACGGCGCGCGTCTTTGACAGCGAAGAGGCCTCGATGGAGGCGATCCTCGCCGGCCAGATCCATGCCGGCGACGTCGTCGTGATCCGCTACGAGGGCCCGAAGGGCGGCCCGGGAATGAAGGAGATGCTCGCCGTCACCGGAGCCATGAAGGGGGCCGGGCGCGGCGCGGATGCGGCTCTCGTGACCGACGGCCGCTTCTCCGGTGGCACCCATGGCTTGTGCGTCGGCCACGTTGCGCCGGAGGCAGTCGACGGTGGCCCGATCGCTTTCGTTGCCGACGGTGACCGCATCGTGATCGACGCCGACGTTCGTACCATCGACCTTCTCGTCGACGACGCCACACTCGCGGCGCGCCGGGCGCAGTGGAAGCTTCCGGAGCCCCGCTACACGAGTGGCGTGCTGGCCAAGTTCGCCCGGCTGGTCACCGGCGCCGACCGCGGCGCGATCACCGAGGCTTAA
>JALZBN010000335.1 GCA_030947365.1 Actinomycetota bacterium | reverse complement strand
ACGCGACACCGACCGCGAGCCCGTCAGCCGCTCCCGTCGCTGCTGCGGCGGCGCCCGCGCCGGTGTCGGCTGCGGTACCCGTTGCCGCCGCGCCGGTGTCGGCCGTCGCCGTGGCCGAGAGGGGCCGCCGCAGCGGCGTGCCGTTCTGGATGATGCCCGTGATCATCATCCTGCCGATCTGGGGCCTGCTCTATCTCGGAGCCTTCGGCTCCAAGGGCAACGTGGTCCTGACGCCGGCCCAGGTGGGCGCCAAGGTCTATGCCACGGCCGGTTGCGCCGGGTGCCACGGGGCCAAGGGCGAGGGTGGTGTCGGGCCGGCGCTGGCCGGCGGGGACGCCAAGGTGACGTTCCCCAACGAGGCCGACCACATCGCCTGGGTCGAGACCGGCTCCGGCCCGCACAAGGGCCAGCCCTACGGCGACCCCAACCGTCCGGGCGGTCAGCGTGTCGCCCAGTCGGGCGGTATGCCGGCGTTCAAGGGTCAGCTCACCGACGCCCAGATCGCCGCCGTTGTCGCCTACGAGCGAGAGGTGTTGTAGCGCCACGACCGAAGAACACGATGTCCTCGTTGTAGGTGGCGGACCATCCGGCGCCGCGTGCGCGTTCTGGTTGGCCGAGGCCGGCCACGACGTGTTGCTTTTGGAGAAAAAGTGGTACCCGCGGGAGAAGACGTGTGGCGACGGCCTCACGCCCCGAGCGGTGAAGCAACTCGAAGACATGGACCTGGCCGGCAGCCTGGCCCACCACCACCGCTTCGACGGCCTGCGTTCCATCGCCTTCGGCCGCACCCTCGAGCTCAAGTGGCCCGAGACACCAGGGTTCCCGTCCTATGGCTACGTGGTCACCCGCCACGATCTCGACAAGCTCGTGGCCGAGCGAGCGGAGAAGTCCGGCGCGGTGCTGTGGCAGGGCTCCGAGGCCGTCTCGCCAGTGGTCGACGGCGGCGTCGTTCGAGGAGCCGTCGTACGCCGGTCGGCCACGAAGGGGGCCGAGCCGGTCGAGACCGAGGTGCGGGCGCGCTACGTCGTCGTGGCCGACGGCTCGCTGTCGCGCTTCGGGAAGGCATTGGGCACGCAGCGAAACAAGGCGTACCCGCAAGGGATGGCGATCCGCGGCTACTACACGTCGCCGCGCCACGACGAGCCCTGGATCGAGTCGCACCTCGACGTGCGCGATTCGTCGGGCAACGTGTTGCCCGGGTACGGCTGGATCTTCCCGGTGGGCGATGGACGGGTCAACGTGGGCGTCGGGTTGTTGTCGACGTTCAGCCACTGGAAGTCGGTGAACACCTCTCACCTCATGGACTCGTTCGTGTCGTGGGCGCCGAAGTCGTGGGAGATCTCGCCCGAGACGTCGTGCGGGCCGGCAACGGGCGGGCGGCTGCCGATGGGGTTGTCGGTGGGGCCCCGGCGCGGCCCCAACTGGCTCGTCACCGGCGACGCCGGCGGCATCATCAATCCCTTCAACGGCGAGGGCATCGCCTACGCGTACGAGACCGGGCGCATGGCGGCCGATGCCCTGGGTCTGGCGCTGGCCTCGGGTGACCCTCGCATGCTCAGCGTCTACGAGGAGCGCATCGAGGCCGAGTACGCCTTGTACTTCAAGGTGGCGCGGGCCTTCGTGCGCATCATCGGACGTCCTGCCCTGATGCGGGCGCTCGTCGGCACTGGCATGCACTCGCGCACCTTGATGGAGTGGATCCTGCGCATCATGGCCAACCTGTTGCGACCCGACGAGCTGGGCCCGGCCGAAGCCGCGTACCGCGCCGTGGCCGCCATCGCCCGGCTCGCGCCGGCGCGTCCTTGATCGACGTCGCCGAGGACCGCTTCGAACAGCTCGTCGCCGACGCGCTCGACGGCATCCCCGAGGAGCTCGGCAGGCACATGGACAACGTGTGGGTCGGCGTCGAAGACCGTCCGCCGGGCCCCCTGCTGGGCCTCTACGAAGGGGTGCCCCTGACGGCGCGGGGCGGTGGCTACGGCGGCCCCGGCTACGCCGCCTTCATGCCCGACAAGATCACGATCTACCGGCTTCCGATCTGTCGGATCTCGTCGTCGGAGGAAGAGGTCGTCTACCAGGTGCGGCGCACCGTCATCCACGAGGTGGCCCACCACTTCGGCATCACCGACGCCCGCCTGACCGAGCTGGGCTGGGGCTAGAGGGCCCCACCACGAACTGGTGACGCTTAGTGG
>JALZBN010000073.1 GCA_030947365.1 Actinomycetota bacterium | reverse complement strand
TCGGCGCGCGCCTTGACACGCTGCACCCTGTTGACCGCGCTCAGATAGGCACGCGCCGAGGCCTCGACCACGTCGGTCGACACGCCCCGGCCTGACACCTTCACGCCGTCGGCTTCGAGTTGGATGATCACGTCGCCGAGAGCGTCGACGCCGCCCGTAACCGACGACACATTGAAGTCGGTGAGCGTGCCGTCGATTCCCGTGGCTGCCTTGATGGCCTTGCAGGCAGCGTCGATCATGCCGTCGCCCTCGCTGGTGGCCTCGAGCTTCTCGCCTCGGCGGCTGACCACGACCCGCGCCCGAGGAACGCCGACCGTTCCGCCGGCTACCTCCAATGCCTCCAGGGCGAACTCGTGCTCGACGCTCGCGCCGACCTCTTCGGCGACGATCGCCTCCAGGTCGGCGTCGGTGATCTCGACCTTGCGGTCGGCCAAATCCTTGAAACGGGCGAAGGCCGAGTTCAAGGCGTCGCCGGTGATGTTGATGCCCATCTTGGCCAGGGTGTCGCTGAAGGCGTGGCGACCGGAGTGCTTGCCGAGCACGATCTGGCTGCCGACCTGCCCCACCGCGCTGGCTTCGATGATCTCGTAGGTGGTGCGCTCGGCAAGTACGCCGTGCTGGTGGATGCCCGACTCATGGGCGAATGCATTGCGACCCACGACGGCCTTGTTGTATTGGATCGGGTAGCCGGTGAGGCGGCTGACGAGCCTGCTGGTACGAGCCAGCTCCTCGGTGTGCACGCCGGTCTCGACACCAGGGAACTGATCGGCGCGAATCTTGATCGCCATCACGACCTCTTCGAGCGCGGCGTTGCCGGCGCGCTCACCGATGCCGTTCACACATACCTCCACCTGGCGCGCGCCGGCCTGGACCCCAGCCAGTGAGTTGGCCGTGGCCAGACCGAGGTCGTTGTGGCAGTGCGTCGAGGTGACGTAGTCACCCTTGACCTCGCGCCGCACGTACTGGATCAGCGCGCCGAAGTCCCATGGGATCCCGTATCCGACGGTGTCGGGGATATTCAGTGTCGTCGCTCCGGAATCGACAGCGGCTTGTAGGACTTCGATCATGAAGTCGAGCGGGGTACGGGTGGCGTCTTGAGGACTGAACTCGACGTCGTCGGTGTGCTCCCGCGCCCGGGACACACCCGACCGAGTGGCCTCGAAGACCTGCGCCGGCGTCATCCGCAGCATGTGCTCCATGTGGCTCGGGCTGGTCGAGATGAAGACGTGGATCCGGGCCCGCTCGGCGTCGCGGATGGCGTCCCAGCACTTGTCGACATCCGCGACCTGGGTGCGGGAGAGGGCGGCGATCGCCGGCCCCTCGACCGTGCGGGCGATCACCTGCACGGCCTCGAAGTCGCCCTGGCTCGCAACCGGAAAGCCAGCTTCGACATAGTCGACACCGAGGCGAGCGAGCTGCTCCGCGATCTCGAGCTTCTCCGCCGCGTCGAGCGAGATGCCCGGCGACTGCTCGCCGTCGCGCAACGTCGTGTCGAAGATCGTCAGGTGGTCGGCTCGGTTGTCGCTCATGGCTTTCTCCATTGTCGGGTTGGTGAGCATTGCGAAATCGAAGCGGGAAAGAAAAAACCCCTCGGCCCGAAGGACGAGAGGCAAAAGACGAGCACCGGAAGGCGCTCGTCGCTAGGTAAGGAGGAGGATCGAAGTCAGAACTCGCAGAGACATCAGGACTTCATGGTCGCAGTTGCTGCCCATCTCGTCAAGTAGGCCATCTCGTCAGGTAGGGTGACCGGCTGATGATTCACCGACTGTTCCGCAGGTTGTTCCGGCTCGCGCTCGTGATCGGCACCGCCGCCGCCGTGTACAAGGTCGTGCAGGCGCGCCGTCCGTCGCCTGACCTCCCTCAAGGCGACGCCTGGCCCCCCACGCCACGCGGCGCCCCTAAGCCTCAGGTTCCCGAGCCCCAGGCGACCAGGCCACCTGTCGCCAAGGCAACCGCCGCGACACCAAAGCAGGCGCCGGCCACAAAGAAGGCGCCCGTGGCAAAGAAGGCGGCAACGAACGGCGACGGAGCTGGCTGGGTCGAGCCCGTCAACGGCGCCTGCCCCGCCGCGTATCCGGTGAAGGGAAAACTGAAGAGCCTCATCTACCACCTGCCCGGCATGACCGCGTACCAGCGCACCAATCCCGACCGCTGCTACCGCGACGAAGCATCAGCGCAGGCCGACGGGCTCCGCAAAGCCAAGCGCTAACGGCAGCCCTACGGGCGGCGGTCGATCACGAGAACGGTTGCGTCATCTCGGAGGCCGGTAGCCCGATGCCCGGTAACTGCCCCGATCGCAAGGCGCACGACCTCGGTCGGATGAAGGTCGGCGGTTTGGGCCAGGAACTCGCGGAGGCGATCGGTCCCATACTGATCACCACCGTCGGGTGACGCCTCCAGAACGCCGTCGCTGACGAGCACGAACCGCTCACCTGGTCGCATCGACAGGGGCTGAACTCGAAAGGCACTGTCGTCGAACATGCCGAGGGGATGATCAGCGTCGAGGACGAGCTCGTCCACGTGTCCCTCGAGAACGCGGTAACCGTTGGGGTGGCCGGCGTTGACGGCGGCCACTGCTCCCGTCGCCAGCTCGATCGTCATCAGTACACCGCTCACGAACTGCTCACCCTTGAACTGCGAGTTCAGGGCATCGCTTGCGGCGGTCGCCTGCTGGACGAGGCCGGCGCCAGAACGGCGGCTGTTGCGGAACGCGTTGACCGCGAGGCTCCCGATCACCGCCGCGCTCAGCCCATGACCCATCGCGTCGGTGATCGAGACCGAAACCGATCCCTCGTCGATGGCGTAGTCGAAGTTGTCGCCGCCGAACTCGTAGGCCGGCTCGAGCATCCCGGCGAGGGAGACCTCGTCACCCTCATAGGCGAGCGCGGGCAGCAACCCCCATTGAATTTCGGCCGCCAACTCCATGCGCTCGTAACGACGCACCCGCTCGAAGACGTCGGTATACGGACGCGATGCGGCCACGACATAGGCGATCGTGGTGGCAACGTGACCGAGCCGTTCGAGAACGTCGGGCGTCGGTGCCGCGGACAGAACCACGTCGAGCACTCCCAGGCGATCGGCGCGGATAGTGACCGGAACGTAGACCCGGTGTTCGGCACCGGGGGGTAACACCAGAACCTCCTGACGGCGGAAGGCTCGCCCGGCAGGACTGCCGTCGACCGAGAGCGAATCACCCGAGCGAGCAGGACGGCCTTCGTCGAGGCGCTCGAGCACCCGTTCGCCGTAGTCGGCGAGCAACAGGCTGGCACCTTGCGCGTCGACTGTCTCTTTGAGATGGGCGTTGACGACGGGCAGCAGGGCGAAAGGAGGTGCCTTGTCGAGAGCGTCGAGCAATCGCCCAATCGGATAAAGGTCGCTCACGGAACGTCTACCTGCTCACTGCTCGAGGTCGACGGCGCGCACATCGATAATGCCGGGCGACTTCCGTAACTCGTCAAGCACTACGGCCGGAACCCGTTGGGCGGTGGAGAGCACCATGAGGGCGGCGATTCCAGCCGACGAGACGCCCACGTCCATATCGGACACGTTGACCTTGTCCTGGCCGAGGATGGTGCCCACGACGCCGATCATTCCCGGTCGGTCTTCGTTGCGAACGACGAGCATGTGGCGCGCCGGCGGGATGTCGACGGCGTGGTCCTCGACCATCACCAGACGAGCCTCGTCGCGGAGCCCGAAGAGCGTGCCCGCAACCGCATGGTCGCCGCCTCGGAGGCTGACCAGGTTCACGTAGTCGTGGGTCACCGACGTTGTGGTTTCTCGCACCTCCACTCCTCTCGACTTGGCCAGCGCCGGCGCGTTCACGTAGGTGACGGGCTCCTCGCTGCCGGCCGACAGGAGGCCCCGAAGCACGGCGAGGGTGAGGATGCGGGTGTCGTAGTCGGCGAGCTCTCCCTGGTACTCGACATCGAGGACGGCGGGCACGCCTTCGTTCAACGAGGCGAGGATGGCCCCCAAGCGCTCGGCGAGCGGCAGGAACGGCCGCACGGTCTCCGACGCCTCGCTGGCGCTCACGTTGACGGCATAGGGCACGAACTCACCGGCGAGAGCAAGAAGGACTTGCTCGGCGATGGTGTCGCCGGCTTTGTCCTGCGCTTCGGCCGTGCTCGCGCCGAGGTGCGGCGTCACAACGACGGACTCAAGCTCGAACAACGGCGATTCGGTGGTGGGCTCCTTCACGAACACGTCGAGTCCCGCGCCGGCCACGTGACCGTCACGGATGGCTGCGGCCAAGGCGTCCTCGTCGACGATGCCGCCGCGCGACGTGTTGATGACGCGCAAGCCGGGCTTGGCCTGACCGAGGAGGTCTTTGCCGATGAGCCCGGTCGTCTCGGCCGTCCTCGGCAGGTGGACGGTGAGGAAGTCGGCCGCCTTCACCACGTCGGCGAGGTCCATGAGCTCGACGCCCATCTGACGAGCTCGGTCGGCGGAGACGTACGGGTCGTAGGCGACGAGGCGCATGCCGAACGCCATGGCGCGCTGGGCGACGAGCGCGCCGACCCGTCCGAGGCCGACCACGCCGAGCACCTTGCCGTGCAGCTCGACACCCGTCCACTTCGTGCGTTGCCACTCCCCTGCCTTCAAGGCGCTGCTGGCCTGAGGCACGTTGCGGGCCTGGGCCAGGAGCAGGGCCATGGCGTGCTCGGCGGCGGAGATGACGTTTGACTGCGGCGCGTTCACGACCATCACTCCCCGGTGGGTAGCGACGTCGACGTCGACGTTGTCGAGGCCGATGCCGGCGCGCCCGACGACGACAAGGTCGGTGCCGGCGGCGAGTACGTCAGCTGTGATCTTGGTCTCCGAGCGGATGATCACCGCTTGCGCGCCGGCGATCTCCCGGAGCAGGTCAGCGGGCGAAAGGCCCAGTTGGACGTCGACGATGTGGCCGGCGTCGGTAAGACGCGCCAAGCCACGGTCGGCGATTGACTCAGATACAAGTATGCGGGCCATGGTCAATGGTCGCGGAGAACGAACTTGCGTGCGAATCGGAGCCGAAACCGGCGCGATTCGCACGCAAGAACGGGGACGTCGAAGCGGCCTGACCGAGCGGCGTGACCGAGCGGCCTGACCGAGCGGCGTGACCGAGCGGCCTAGCCGCCGAGGATCTTGGCCAGTCTGGCAACGCCGTCCTCGAGCTGCTCGTCGCCGAGCGCATAGGAGAGGCGGACGTATCCCGGCGCGCCGAAGGCCTCCCCGGGCACGATCGCGACCTTCGCCTGTTCGAGCACCGCCGCGGCCAGGTCCAGCGTGGTCGACGGGGAAACGCCCCCGATGTCGCGACCGAGAACGCCGCTGAAGTTCGGGAAGGCGTAGAACGCGCCCTCGGGCTCGATGCAGGTGACCCCGTCGATGTCGTTGAGCAGGGCGAACATGCGCCGGCGCCGACGGTCGAACGCCTCCCGCATCTGCCCGACGCACGCCTGGTCGCCGGTGAGGGCGGCGAGGGCAGCGGCCTGGGACACGTTGGCGACGTTGGACGTGGCGTGGGACTGGAGGTTGGTGGCGGCCTTGATCACGTCGGGGGGGCCGATCATCCAACCGACCCGCCAGCCGGTCATGGCGTAGCTCTTGGAGACCCCGTTGACCACGATGCAGCGCTCGGCCGCCTCCGGCACAAGCGCGGGCAGCGAGGAGAACTCCGCTGCGCCGTAGACGAGGTGCTCATAGATCTCGTCGGTGATCACCCAGATGCCGTGCTCGGCGGCCCAACGGCCCACGGCTTCAACCTCGGCGCGCGGGTAGACGGCACCGGTCGGGTTGGACGGCGACACGAACATGAGCGCCTTCGTACGCGGGGTGCGGGCGGCCTCGAGCTGGTCGACGGTGGCCCGGAAGCCGGACGACTCGTCGGTGGGCACGATGACGTCGACGCCGCCGGCCAGGCGAATCGACTCGGGATAGGTCACCCAGTACGGCCCCGGGAGGATCACCTCGTCGCCGGGGTCGAGGATGGCGGCGCAGGCGTTGTAGATGGCCTGCTTGGCGCCGTTGGTGACCAACACCTGGGCGGCGGTCACCTCGTAGCCGGAATCCTTGGTGGTCTTGGCCGCGACGGCGTCCCGGAGCTTGGGTAGGCCCGGCGTGGCCGAGTAGTGATGGTTGGAGGGCTGACGGCAGGCCTCAGCGGCGGCCGCGACGATGTGCTCGGGCGTCGGGAAGTCGGGTTCGCCGGCGCCGAAGCCGATGACGTCCTCTCCCGCCGCCTTCAGGGCCTTGGCTTTGGCGTCGACAGCAAGCGTCGCGGACTCCTCGATCGCGCCAATCCGCGCTGATACTCGGTTCGTGGTGTCGTTCATGGGTGCGATAGTGGCACGTGATGACTCCCAACTCGAACGAAATCCCCGATTCGCCCAAGATTCCCGATATCCGCCTCCCTGCCGAGCTCTTGCCGTC
>JALZBN010000072.1 GCA_030947365.1 Actinomycetota bacterium | reverse complement strand
TCGCGCTCGTGGACAAGGAGGCTGAGGTTTACGTCGTCGAGCGGTATGCGCTCGACGCTCCGTTCGCTCGCGACCCGGTCGATGGAGGCGATGCGGGCGTGCGCGTACTGGACATAGAAGACCGGATTCTCCATCGACTCGCTGACAACCGCGTCGAGGTCGAACACCTGGCGCGTGTCGATGGACTGGAGAAGAAAGGTGAGACGGGCCACGTCGGGCCCGACTTCGTCGAGAACCTCGGCGAGCTCCACGAACTGCCCGCCGCGCTTTCCCATTCGTACCTCTTCGCCATTCCGCTGCACCGATACCAGTTGGCCGAGCAACACCTCAAAGTCGGCCGGGTCGTGCCCCAAGGCTTTCACTGCCGCCGAGAGCCGCGAGACGTGACTGTGGTGATCCGCACCCCACACGTCGATCAGGTGCTGAAACCCCCGCTCGAACTTGTCACGGTGATAGGCGATGTCGGAGAGGAGATAAGTGGGCTCGCCTCCGGTCTTGACCAAGACGACGTCGTCGTGATGCCCGAAGTTCGTGGCCCGGAACCACACCGCGCCGTCGTTGTCATAGACCGCGCCGTGCCCTCGCAGGTCGCCGAGGGCCGCGTCGAGCGCGCCGGAAGCGACGAGTGACCGTTCGCTGAACCAGGTGTCGTACTCCACGTTCATGCGGCCGAGCGTCTCGGCCAGGTCGCGCATCACCCGGTCGTAGCCCCAAACGGCGGGGTCGGCGTTGTCAGGCATCTCCGCGGCCCACTCCACGACGTACTGGCCCTGGTAGCCGCCTTCGGGTGCCTCGCGACCGACCTTGCGAGCCCGCAGTGACTCGACGAACAGGTCGACCTGGTTGCCCCTGTCGTTGATGTAGTACTCCCGGTGCGGCGCGTAACCGCAACGCTCGAGGAGCCGACAGACCGAGTCGCCGTAGGCCGCCCATCGCCCGGCGCCGACGTGCAGCGGCCCGGTTGGATTGGCAGAGACGAACTCGACGTTGACCCGTGTGCCGTGACCATCGTCGTGGCGCCCATAGGTCTCGACCCCTTCGCTGACGACGGCGCGCAGTACTTCGTGGAGCCAGCCATCGTCGAGCCTGAAGTTGACGAACCCGGGCCCGGCCACCTCGACCGCTGTCACATGTGGCGGCGGCGCGTCGTTCAGGCATTGGGCCATCGCCGCGGCCAGCTCTCGGGGATTGCGCCCGGTCGACTTGGCGAGGGTCAAGGCGATGTTCGACGACCAGTCACCGTGCTCGCGCCGCGCCGGTCGCTGGAGGTTGATGTCGGCGGGACCGGGATCGATGGCAAGGATCGCAAGGACGGCGCGCACGGCCTCGGTCAGGTCGTCTCTGATCATGCTCGTGATCTCGTAGTGCTAACGGGGCTGGGCCAAGAGCGCGTTCACCCGATCGAGCAGTTCGAGCGGATCGAAAGGCTTGGTGACGTAGTCGTCGGCACCCAGATCGAGGCCCCGCTGCACTTCGTTGTGCTGGGCCTTGGCCGACAGGAGCAGCACCGGTAACTCCGCAGTGCCGGGATCGGCGCGCAGTTGCTGGAGCATCTGCAGCCCGTCGACGTTGGGCATCATGATGTCGGAGATCACCAGATCGGGCGCCTCGGCCACGGCGCGGTCGAATCCGGCGCGCCCATCGCAGGCGCTCACAACCTCAAACCCCTCCAACTCGAAGTTGAGCCGAAGAAGCTCAAGGATGACCGGGTCGTCATCGACGACAAGCACCTTCACCACGTAGAGATCCTAGGCGGCAGCAGAGGCAGGAGAGAGCGGTGGGGTGAGGCGAGGGGGTGGCCCGTAGGGAGGGGCCCGGCCCCCGGAGGGGGTCGGGAGGGCCCCTGAGGGTCAGGCCCCGCTCGCCGGGGCCGCGAAGGCCGGGCTACCAGCTGCCGCCCCCGCCTCCCCCTCCGCCCCCACCGGAGAATCCGCCACCCGAGAAGCCGCTCCCGCTGGCACCCCCGCCACTGGGCGTCGAGACGATGATGCCCGACGTGCTGTTGGTGAACGCCTCCATGGCGCCGCTGAAGGCCATCATCTGGAACGGGTAGGGCGACACGTACCAGCCCATCCCCGACTGGCCGGCGGCCTGACCCTCGAGGCCAGCGAACGCCTTGGCCCACTTCTTGGTCGCGCCGAAGACGATGGCGTAGGGCAGGTACTTGGCCCAGATGTTCTCCTCCTCGGCGAACTGCATCCGATCCACCTCCGCGGTTTCGATGTAGCGGCGGAAGCCGAGCACCTGCGAGAGCGTGGCGCTTCCCTTCGCCGTGCGCGCCGGCATCCAGCGATGACCTATAGCCAGCACCAGGCCCACGAGAACGATGGGAACCGGGATCAGGCCCAGATGCGTCCACGCCGCGGCAGCAACGACGGCGCCCACGCCGAGCGCGGTCAGCAGTATCCCGAGAACCAGCCACTGGCTGCGCACCCGGTCGGGACGGCGCGCGAACCAACCCTGACTCACGGCGTCGTCGTACAGCTCGCCCTCAATACGCACAAGCGACGCGTGGAACGTGTCCTTCAAATCGGAAAGCTCGACTTCGGCGCCCGTCTTGAACAAGGAGTTCAAGAGATCGGACTCGTACGGGAGAAGGGCCTCGTCGGCCTCCTTCAACTTCTTGAGGCGCCAGTCCTGCTTCGACCACTTGTGCTCGCGGGGGAGCTCCTCGATGAGGAGATAGCCACGGACAGCCAGATCGACAATCGTCGCAGTGACGTCGACAGGGTCGGCCGACTCGTCGACAAGCACCCCGACCTGCGCCGGGCGCAGCCCTTCGGGCGGCCGAAACGCAACCGGCCCTGAACGCTCGGCAAACAACGGGACCGACTCGTCACCCGCTCCCGATGGCGCCGGCGCGCCGGGACCGAAGTCAACCCCGGCACCTGTCGCCCGGCGGTCGCGGCCCTTGCGCCAGATGAGCCAGACAACGAAACCCATCCCGACGACGAGCAGGCTCAGGGCGGCGGCGACGGTGACTGCTGTCACCTCGAACGCTCGTGTCACCGACCAACGCTCTTCGAGAATCGGTCCCGTCGCCGCCACCGCCCCCTTCGGCATGGCGATGACGACTGTCAATCCTTCGTTGGGTCCAAGCGCCGTGTGCGTGAACACCGCGTCTGTCGACCCGATTCCACTCGACGAGTCGCAAGGGAGCTTGCTCCCGAACGATCCCGCGAAACAGGCGACATTCGTGATCGCCACCGGTGCCGTCACCGTCGCTGCGGGCCGCTGGATGGAAACATCCCACTCGACGCCGACGGCATTCCAATTGAGCTCGTCGTGCTCGGGAAATCGGTTCAACGCGCCGTCGACGTCGTACTCGATCGTGTAAGTGTGCGCGCCCGTCACGGTCTTGTCGGGATCGCCGATCTTGAGAACCTTGTTGTCATTGGAGTCCGAAACGTCGACGTTGGCCGGCGTGCCGGGCGACGCCGAGACATGAATGTTGTGGATCTTGTAGACCCGGTCGTACTTGTCGTCGTTGTGAAACCTCACCGGGATGTACCTGAAGATCCCGTGCCGGGAGCTGTAACCGAAGTCGTAGGCGATCACCTCTTGCACGTGGATCTGACCACTCGGGCGTATGTCGATGGCAACGTTGTAGGAGTCGATCGCCTCCGCACCCTGTGCCGCTGCCGCCGACGCCAGCGCCGGTGACGACGCCGGGAAGGCGATGGCGACGAGTGCAAGGACCACCGCTAGCAGCGCCCGCCTAAAGCTGTGCACGAGGCGCCTCCCGCTCGTCGTCCTCGGCTTGGAAGTACTCGCTCGTATGGAATCCGAGCGGCTTCGCCAGCACAAGGGTCGGGAAGGTCTGCTGGCGGGTGTTGAAGTCGCGCACCTGGGCGTTGTAGTAGCGGCGCGCAAAGGCGATGTCCTCCTCGAGCGTTGCCAACTCGCCCTGCAACGACAGGAAGCTCTTGTTGGCCTGAAGGTCGGGGTAGGCCTCGGCGACCGCGAAGATCGTCTTCAGCGCGCCGCCGACGCTCTGCTCCGCCTGGCCCCGCTCCGCCGGTCCGGCGCGCTTCGCGTTGATCGCCTGCGACCTTGCTTCCACGACGCTTTCGAGGGTGCTCCGCTCGAAGTCGCGGTAGCCCTTGACGACCTCGACCAGGTTGGGAACGAGGGTGGCCCGGCGCGTCAGTTGCACGTCGATGCCCGCCCACGCGTCAGCCACCTGATTGCGCTTCCTCACCAGCTTGTTGAACGTGAACGCCAGCCACACGACGAACAGCACGACAAGGATGACAACGACGATGAGCCAGATCACTGGGGCAGTCTCCCCAACCCACGACTGCGGCGCCAGAAGGGCCGCCCGGCGGAGCCGCGTAGACTGACCGCCGAGTCCCCGCCCTCGTAGCTCAGGGGATAGAGCACCGCCCTCCGGAGGCGGGTGCGTAGGTTCGAATCCTACCGAGGGCGCTACCGAGGGCGCTTCTGCCGAGGGCGCTAGTACCGTTGATGGCGTGAACGAGCCGGAGGATATCCCGGAGGACGCGCCGTATGAGTTTCCGGACGACCTGGCGGAGGGCGCCGACCGCGGGCACGCCGAGCCCAGGCCGGTCGACCGGTGGCGGCGCAGCACCGCGTCCGGCGCGCTGACCGCGGCGCTGGCGCTCGGGTTCCAGCAGGTGTTCGAGCCCGAGAAGACCGACACCATCGGCATCGAGCAGGAGGCGCCGGCGCGCCCGGTGGATCCCGACGCCCTGGAACTGCACTTCGACCCGATGAACTCCCAGGGCAGCTCGGTGATCATCCACCGGCGCCCGCAGCCGGATCCCGAGCCGCAGCCCGAAGACCCTTAGCCCGACTCGTAGGTCCAGTCGGGACGCTTGGTGAGGTGGCGGGTGTCGTACGTGGCCTTGCCGCCGGCGAGTTCTTTGAGGATCGGGACGACCAGGTCGGCACGGGGACGGGGGCAGTAGCCCTCGAGGTGGGCGGCGAACTCGTCGGGAAACGACCGCAGGATGCTGGCCACCACCAGTTGCTCCTCAACAGGTAAATAGCAGCGGTTGCCATCGGTGACGCCCTTCAGGCGTGCCGCGATGAGGTCGAGCACCTCGTCGGTGGCCCGGCACTCCTCGATCTCGGTGAGGTGGCCGGTGATCTCCCCGGTGCCGAACTTGCACGCCGGGCACTGCCCGCACGACTCGACGTAGAGGAACCTGGAGAACTCGCGGGCCACGTCGACCATGCACGCAGTGTCGTCGTAGACGGCAAAGCCGGCCGCGCCCATGCCGCTACCGATCGCCGACATCGTCTCGTAGGCGACCGGCGTAGCCAGGTAGTCGGCGGTGATCACCGCGTTGGCCACGCCCGAGAACACGGCTTTGATCTGCCGCCCCTCGAGCGCGCCGGATCCCACCGCGTCGATCACGTCGAGAAGCGGGGTACCGAGCTCGACCTCGCCGTAGTCCGGCGCGACCACGTCGCCGACGACGGTGGCCACCACGTTGCCGGGCGACTGCTCGGTACCCATGCTGCGGAACCAGTCCGCGCCGCGCGCCAGGATGTGGGGCACGTTGGCCAACGTCTCCACGTTGTTCACCAGCGTGGGATTCGACGACTCCGCGCCGTGGTGCTTGTGGCCCGTCTCGGGCTCGTGCGACTCCCAGCCCGACTGTGGCGCAGTGGCAAACAGCCCGTGCTCAAAGGGCCGGAACAACCGCGGCAACGGCGCGTGACCCTCGATCAGTTCAAGTAGAGCCGTCTCCTCGCCGTAGAGGTACTCGTCGGGGCCCCGCACGATCGTGATGGGAATGTCGCCGGCCATCCCCGCTGCTTGCATCTGCTCGACGGCGCGGGTGACCGACGCCAGTTCCGGCTCGAAGCTGGCCTTGAGGCCGATGAATGCCTCAGTGGCGCCGAGGGTGGCGGCGGCGATGGCCAATCCCTCGACCACCTGGTACGGGTTGGCGCGCAGGATGGCCCGGTCTTTGAAGGTGGCCGGCTCGCCTTCCGCGCCGTTGGCCACGACGTAACGGTGAGTGCCACCGGAGCTCAGCACGCCGGCCCACTTCCGCCCAGTAGGGAACCCGCCGCCGCCGCGTCCGCGCAAGCCCGACGCCGTCAGCTCGGCGATCGTGCGATCCGGTCCGAGGTCCACGGCCAGCCCGAGCGCCTCGCCTCCACCGAGTGCCCTCCAGCCCTCGACGGAGGTAATCGGCGCGTCGGGAAGGAGGAATGTCACCATGCTGGCTGCGGCTCCGTCGCCCCCGCGGGCCGGCGGCGCAACGAAGGCTCGCCGAGGTCGGGTGGCACATAGCCCGCGTCACTGCTGTTGATGTTGGTTCCCGGCGGCACCAACTCGTCGATGCGATCGAGAACCGGGTCGTCGAGGACAATGCCGTGGCCGGCGAGGAGATCGGTGAGCTGGTCGGGCGTGCGGGGACCGACGATCGCGGACGTGACCGCCGGGTGG
>JALZBN010000334.1 GCA_030947365.1 Actinomycetota bacterium | reverse complement strand
TATCGCCCATCCGGTCGGGCCGGCGCGCACCTTCGGCAAGTACCAGGGGAAGGCCGTGACGACCGCGAAGTCGGCCTTGTCGTCGGTCGCGACCGTTCAACTGATGGCCGACTCGGCGCGCAAGTCCTTCGGCCCCTACACCGGCAGCGTCCTGTCCGACAGCGAGGAGGCGTTGACCAAGGCCGAGGGCACCTTCGACTCCATCCAACCTCCGGATGACCGCGCCGACGCGCTCCACGACGAGCTGTCGCAGATCCTCACCAGCGCCTCCGACCACGTTCGCGACGTGCGGGTGGCGGCGAGACGGGGTGAGTTGGGTCAGCTGAGCGACAAGGCCGTCCCCTTGGCCGACGACTCGGCGCGCCTGAGCGACTTCGTCCAGAAGAACAAATGAAGAAGGCGGCCCAGGTCACGCTTGGCATCCTGAGCGCCATCGGCGGCTTCGTCGACATCGGCGACCTGGTTGCGGGCGCGGAGACCGGCGCCCGATTCAAGCTCAACCTGGCGTGGGTCATTCTCGTCGGCGTCGTCGGAATCATCGTGTTCGCGGAGATGGCCGGACGTGTCGCCGCCGTTTCCGGACGCGCCGTATTCAGCCTCATCCGCGAGCGTCTCGGCCCCGGAGCCGGGCTGGTCAACCTCATCGCCTCGTTCTTCGTGAACTTCCTGACGTTGACAGCTGAGATCGCCGGCGTAGCGATCGCGATGTCGCTCGCTGCCAGTGTCAACTACCTCCTGCTCATCCCCGTCGCCGCCTTCCTCGCCTGGCTCGTCATCTGGCGGATGCCCTTCGAGAAGATGGAAACGGTCTTCGGCCTGCTCGGCCTCGCCCTCCTCGTCTTCGTGGTCGCCGTCGTCAAGATCGGACCCGATTGGGGCAGTCTCTTCTCGCAGACCGCCCACCCATCTATCCCCGCCGACGAGACGCCGTTCACCTACGCCTATTTCGCCATCGCCCTCTTCGGCTCTGCAATGACGCCCTACGAGGTCTTCTTCTTCTCTTCGGGCGCCGTCGAGGAGAAATGGAACACGACCGACCTCAATCTCGAGAAGGCCAACGTCTTCCTCGGGTTCCCTCTCGGCGGAATCCTGGCCCTGTCGATCATGGTGGTCTCGGCCCTCGTCCTCGCGCCGGCGAACATCTCGGTGAACACCCTCTCGGTGGTCCCCCTTCCGGTGGCTATGGCAGTGGGCAAGCTTGGCCTGGCCGCCGCCATTCTCGGGATCTTCGCAGCCACATTCGGCGCCGCCTTGGAGACGGCGTTGTCAGCGGGGTACTGCGTGGCCCAGTACTTCGGCTGGGACTGGGGCAAGCTCCGGGGACCCCGGGAGGCAGCGCGGTTCTACCTCGTCGTGCTGATGTCATTGCTCGGTGCCCTTCTCTTCGGGATCTCCCGGGTCGATCCGGTCAAGGTCACGGAGTATTCGATCGTGCTGTCGGCGGCCGCATTGCCCCTTACCTACTTTCCGATCCTGGTGATCGCCAACGATCCCGACTACATGGGTGACAAGGTCAACGGCAAACTCGCCAACGCGTTGGCCTTCGTCTTTCTCGTGATCATCGTCATCGTCGCGATTGCGACGATCCCACTCATCATCATCACCAAGGGAGGCGCCTGATGGCCGGTCGTGAGCTATGGGCCGGGCTGCACCTCCTCGACCGCCAGATGCTCTGCCATGACGACCGGATGGCGGGCTGCGTCGACGACATCGAGCTGACCCCGAGCGCCAACGGCGAGGATCTCTACGTGACAGCCATCATCGCCGGACCCGGCGCGCTGCTCTACCGACTCAAACGGCGCCGTCTCGGGCGCTGGCTCCAGGCGGCGTACCAACGGGTGCGGGAGCCGGGCGACGACCCGATCTTCATCCCCTTTGGTCGGGTCACCAACGTCGGCAGCCACGTCCGGATCGATCTCGACAAGGAAGAGCTGGCGACCGCATCCGCGGAACGCTGGGTCCGCGACCACGTCATCAGCCACATCCCGGGGGGCGCCCATGCGGCTAAGTGACCTCCTTCATTCCGACGTGCTGGACACCGACGGCGTAAGCATGGGTTCCGTCGACGACGTGCGACTCGTCCAGGACGGACCGATACTCGGTGAGTTCGGTGCCGCACTTCGTGTCGAGGGCATCCTCATCGGCCACGGTGGTCTGGCGGTGCGACTCGGGTTCGACCGCGCCGGCGTAAAGGGGCCGCAACCACTGAAGG
>JALZBN010000333.1 GCA_030947365.1 Actinomycetota bacterium | reverse complement strand
GTGCCGCCCAGCGGAGGAGCAGCACCGATACAGCCGCGCCGACGCCAAAGGCACCGGCAGCAGGATCGGCCATCACGTCGAGGCGACGCTGGCGGTCGAGGGGCGGCAGCAGCCCGTCGGCAGCGTCGACGAGCCCGTCGAGATGGAGCATGCCGGTGAGGGCGAGGTCGGCGGCGACAACCAACGCCGCGGCCACGGGTGCGGGCCACGCTTCGAATCCGAGCCACCAGATGCCGCTCAGGGCCAGGCCCAGGACAACTCCGACGACGGGGAACCACGCCACCGCGGCCGGCGATGGCGTCGACGGTCCTCCGAGCGGCGTCAGGAACGACATGGCGCGCCGCATCAGGCCGGCTTCAAGGACAACACACAGCCGGCGACGACGAGCAGAACGCGATCGGCGCGCGCTGCCACCGCCTGGTTGGCCAACCCCAGAGCGTCGCGAAAACGCCTACCGACCTCAGTCGACGGGTGCACACCGAGCCCGACCTCGTCGGAGACCACGACCGTGTCTCCGGTTCGGGCCACGAGCGCCGCACACAGGCCGTCGATATCGGCGACCAGCAACGGCTTCGACGCCAGCCACGGACCCAGCCCGTCGACCAACGCGACGCCGACAGTCTCCAACAACGCGCCCGCGAGGTCGTCGGCCTCCTCCACCGTCGTCCAGTCTGCGGGCCGGCGGTCCCGGTGCCGCGATATCCGGGCGTCGAGATCAGCGTCGGCACCCGAGGCCGCTGTGGCCAGATAGGTCACCGCTGTCCCACCTGCGAGGTCCGCTGCCTGACGCTCGGCGACAGCCGACTTACCCGACCGGGCCCCTCCGAGAACGAGCACGATCACCCTCCCAGCGACCGGGCGCCGGCGCACAGCGCGGCGTGAACCGCTCGTGCCAGCCGCGCCCCCCAGATGGAACGGGGGCCACCGAAGTCGTGGAGCCGGCCCTCCTCGGGGCAGGCGATGCAGACGGCGTCGGTGGCCGTGCCTGTGGCGTGAATGCCGCAGTCCCACAGGGCTTGGGCTTTCGCCTCTGTCGCAGTGGCCACCGCGTTCACCAGCGCCGCATCCGAGAGACGCTCTGGAAGCACGACCACGAGGTTGATCGTGCCCACGAGGCTCACCGAGCGCGCCGCGTCGGGTGCCGACGCCCACGTCGGGTGACCCAACCCACACGTGGCCGACACCGAGACGCCTCCGTCGGACGCGTGGCACACCTCGCGCACGTCGGCCGCTGTCAGCATCCCAACTCCTCGGCCCGCCAAGCCGAGGGAGACGCCGAGCTTGGCCAGATGATGGTCGGGATCGCGCCGGCCGTAGGACTGGGGCACCTGGGCGTTGAGCACCCAGCGCCGGACGCCGACGCCGCCTCCGTGCGGCGCGGACGCGACCATCCGCATCGGTTGCTTCGACCGCCACACGATCACGGGGTAGGCGCGGCCGCCTTCCTGACGAGAGCGAAGCTTCATTTCCACGACGTCCACGCGTCCTTCCAGAGCTCGCTGGGCCAAAGCGGCCCCCCAGAGCGGGGCTATTGCCACAGGCAGGTTTCCTGGCTCCCGGATCGACGCTCCCCCCGGCCTTCCCACCCTTTCGGGCCGTGGCCGTTTCGTGGGGTTCGCTCCCCGGTGACAGTTGCGGGACAGCCCCGGACTCACACCGGGTTCCCTGCGCTGCAGAGGCGACAGTAGCCTCCATCCGATGACCCGCGCCGACTCGATCGTGATCGTCAACACTGGGCACGGCAAGGGCAAGTCGTCCGCCGCCTTCGGCGTCATGGGCCGGGGCTGGGCGCGGGGCTGGAAGGTCGGGGTTGTGCAGTTCATCAAGAGCCCGAAGTGGAAGACCGGCGAGCGCAAGCTGGCGGAAACGCTCGAGATCGAATGGCACACCATGGGTGACGGGTTCACGTGGGAGTCAGGCGACCTCGACGAGACGGCGGCGCGTGGTCGTCAGGCCTGGGAGCTGGCCGCGAAGCAACTGGCGTCGGGCGACTACGACCTGCTCATCCTCGACGAGCTCACCTACGCGGTGTCCTACGGCTGGGTGCCGGTCGGCGACGTCGTCGATGCCCTCACCAACCGCTCGCCGAAGACCAACGTGGTGATCACCGGGCGTGACGCGCCGGCCGAGATCGTCGAGGTCGCCGACACCGTTACCGAGATGCGCAAGGTGAAGCACGCCTTCGACAGCGGCATCACCGCCAAGAAGGGCATT
>JALZBN010000332.1 GCA_030947365.1 Actinomycetota bacterium | reverse complement strand
TCTCCAGGGTGCATTCGAACAACTCATGCTTGACCTTGGGCTGATCCTGGCCGCCCAGATCGTCGAGAAGGTCAGACGCGGCGCTCACAAGTTCGCGCGTGCCGCGGTCGACGATCTCCAGCTCGAACTCGACTCCCAAGCTAGAACCTTCGGACGCATTGAACGGGATGTGAAATGAGCTGTCGACCACCGGGATCGTAGTTACCCCGTCGCGGGCGCCCGCGCCATAGAGTTCGTCCATGATCAAGTTCATGCGGCGCACCTGGCGCTATCTCACGGCTTCTCTAACGGGAAAGTTCAACGAGATGGCAGACCCGAAGGTTCAGCTCGAGCAGGCGATCACCGAGGCACAGGATCAGCATCGCAAGCTCGTCGAGCAGGCCGCCAACGTGATCGCAAACCAGAAACAGACAGAGATGCGCCTCAATCGAGCCATCGAGGAGGTGGGCAAGGTCAACGGCCTCACCCGCCAGGCCGTGACCATGGCCGACCAGGCGACGAAGAGTGCCAACACCGTAAAGGCCACGGAATACACGCAGGCCGCCGAGTCGTTCGCCAATCGCCTCATCTCCGGCGAGAAGGAGGTCGAATCACTCAAGGCCCTGCTGCTGCAGTCGACCGAAGCGGCCAACTCGGCGAAGCAGGCCGTGTCCCAAAATTCGACCGCGCTGCGAAAGAAGCTGTCCGAACGCCAGAAGCTGCTGGGCCAGCTCGATCAGGCCAAGATGCAGGAGCAGCTCAACAAGGCCATGGCTTCCCTGAACGAGTCCGTGGGTCAAGACGTGCCCACGTTCGATGAGGTCCGAGACAAGATCGAGTCTCGCTACGCCAAGGCCCTCGGCACCTCCGAGCTCACCGGCCAGTCGGTCGAGCAGCGGATGCTCGAAGTCGAGCAGGCGGCCATGAACACCGAGGCAACCAGCCGGCTCGACGAGATTCGCTCGCAGCTCGGCATCGGAGCCGCGCCGGCCCCGACGGAGGCCGAAGAGACGGATTAACTCGGGGTTCCAGTCTGCCGATATACAAAAGGTGAACTGTCACGCCGGGAGGAGCTGAACCGTGCGCCGCTTCGCGCGGCCGCTGTTCTTTGCGGGAATCGTCGCTGTCGTCTTCGGGTTGGCCAAGGCCCACGCGGTGCGCCACGGGTACGACTTCACCGACTCGTTCCGCTTCGCGTGGTCCTTCGCCTACATCGCCCTTCTCGTCGCGTGTGCCTACGGAGCCGGGTTACCCGAGCTGGGCCGCACCCGCCGATCGGTCGTTCTCGCGGCAACCGCCTCGACCGCCGCCGCGGCCGGCGGGATGTCGCTGCTCCAACTGGCAGCCGGCTCCGCCTTGCTGCCCCGGTTCGTGGTGTTCGCCAGCCCGCTGGTCATCGTGCCCTTCGCCGTGCTGTGCGCCGACCTGGCCCGCGACGGGCGGGCGCGTGACGGACGGCGCGATCGCATCGTCGTCGTCTCCAGCCTGACCGAAGGCCTCGAGCTTGGTGACGAGCTGGACGACACCCCGGAGCGGCCTGCCGTCGTCGCCGCCGTCCTCGACCCGCAGTCGGCGGCAGCCACCCGGTCGGGCGAACGGCCCCTCCTTACCGCCGTCCGTGGCGCACAAGCGACGGCCGTCGTCCTCGACCGCGCCGCCCAGGCCGACGACTCGATCGTGGCCCAGGCCGCCGAGCTGCACGAGAGCGGCATCCGGGTCCGCACCCTGTCGCTCTTCTATGAGCAGTGGCTCGGGAAGCTGCCGGTGTCCGAGCTCGAACGGGTCTCACTCATGTTCGATATCGGCGAGGTGCACCGAGCGCGCTACGGGCGCATGAAGCGGATCCTCGACGGCCTCGTGGGGGTAGCCGGACTGCTTCCCCTCGCCCTCGTGACCCCGATTGTGCTCGTCGGCAACCGGCTCGCCAACCGCGGCCCCCTGCTGTACCGCCAGCCGCGTGTCGGCAAGCACGGCAAGGTGTTCGAGATCCTCAAGTTCAGGAGCATGTCGCCCGGCGCGCCTGGCACAGACTGGACCAAGGCCGACGATCCCCGCATCACTCCGTTCGGCGCGTGGCTGCGGCGGACCCACCTCGACGAGCTGCCGCAGGTTCTGAACATCTTGCGCGGGCATCTCTCCGTTGTAGGTCCCCGGCCCGAGCAGCCCGGCTATGTCGAAACGCTGGAAGCCAAGCTCCCCTTCTACCGGCTGCGCCATCTCGTGCGGCCCGGTCTCA
>JALZBN010000331.1 GCA_030947365.1 Actinomycetota bacterium | reverse complement strand
GATCAGCACGATTGCTCACACATGAGCGGTCCACCGGTCGAGCGCGGCGCGCAATGCGCCGGCGCGCGGGGTCCAGCTCGGCCCCACCGCGCTGAAGGTGAGTGTGCGCTCGTCGTCACCGTCGCCCTGATCGAGTCGCACCTCCAGCAGGTCGGACGGCAGTGCCGGAACGACCACGTCGCCCCACTCGATGGCCGACACCCCGTCCTCGTCGAGCAACTCGGCGATGCCCAAATCGACGAGCTCTTGCAGATGGTCGAGGCGGTACACGTCGAGGTGGGTCAACGGGAGACGCCCGGGATAGGTGCGGGCGAGCACGAAGGCCGGACTGGTGATCGGCTCGGTGACGGCGAGACCGCGTCCGAGCCCCTGCACGAACGCCGTCTTGCCCGCGCCCAACTGGCCCGCGAGCACGATGAGGTCGCCGGCCTCGAGCAGCGGCGCGAGCTCGGCGGCGAGAGCCCGAGTCTCCTCCACCGACTTGGTGACGGCCGTGATCATGCCGGGAGCGAGGAGGGTTCGATGAGCCGCTTGACCCTTATGAGGTCGGCGCGCATCTGGGCCTCGAGCCCAGGCGAACGCAAGACGGCAGACGGGTGAAAAGTAGGCACCAGGTAGCCGCGCCGGTACGGGTAGGCCTGGCCACGGAGCTGGGTGATCCCCTCGGTGCGCTGCAGCAGCAGCTTGGTGGCGAAGTTCCCGAGCGTCAATACCACCTTGGGGTCGATGAGATCGAGCTGGGCGTCGAGGTACGGGCTGCACGTGGCGATCTCTTCGGGACGCGGGTCGCGGTTTCCCGGAGGGCGGCATTTCACGCAGTTCGCAATATAGAAGCGCTCCCTGCTGATCCCGAGCTCTTCGAGCACCAAGCGGTCGAGGAGCTTTCCTGACCGACCCACAAAGGGCTCGCCCTTGAGATCCTCCTGCTCGCCCGGGCCTTCACCGATGAACATGAGGTCGGCGTTGGGGTCGCCGACGCCGAACACGACATTTGTTCGCCTCTCGGCGAGTGGACAGCGGGTGCACGCCAGCGCCTCTTGCTCGACTTCGGCCAGGCTCGGCATCACCGTCAATGCTATCCCCGGCCCCGCCTCCTCTTACCCTTCGAGGTAGCGGCGGGGAACGCGTGCGCCGATGCCGCACAGCACGTCGTAGGCGATCGTGCCGGCGCGCTCGGCCCACTCCCACGCGAGGATCTCGTCGTCGCCCTGGCGCCCGAGGAGCACGACCTCGTCGCCGGGCCTGACGGCGCCGTCGCCACAGTCGAGGAGGATCTGGTCCATTGTCACGCTGCCCGCGATCGGTCGCCGGCGGCCGCCGAGCAACACCTCGCCGCCGTTGACCCCAAGCTGCCAGGGCACACCGTCGGCGTAACCGATCGGCACCGTCGCCACGACCGAGGGCCCGCTCACCCGGTGGCGCAGGCCGTAGGAAAGCCCCTCACCAGCGGCCACCTCCTTTACGTAGGAGACCTCGGCGCGCAGTGTCATCGCCGGTTGCAATTCGGCGCGCCCGTGCAAGGCGAGGCTCGGCGCCACGCCGTACACAGCGATGCCGCACCGCACTAAGTCGTGGCGGGTCGCCGGGTGGGCGATCGTGGCCGCCGAGTTGCCGGCGTGCAGGTAGCGAGGCCGGATCCCGCGCCGACCCAGCTCGTCGACGACCGTTGCGAAACGCGCCGACTGTTCGGCGGTGAACGGATCATCGGGAGCGTCGGCTACCGCGAAGTGCGTCCAGAGTCCTTGGAGGTCGAGCTCGGGACGCTCAGTGACGGCGACCGCCAGCTGCACGGCTTCGTCGGGCCTGGCGCCGACTCGGTGCATGCCGGTGTCGACCTTGATGTGAACCGGCAGGGCCATGGTGGCTGATCCGGATGACGCCGACGCCACCGCCTTCGCGGCCGCTTCCAGACCCGCCAGTGTGTAGAGCGTGGGGATAAGTCGCAGCCCGACCACGTCGGGCATGGCGTCGTGCGGGGGCTCCGAGAGCAGCAGTATCGGCTCGGCGATACCCGCGTCGCGCAGCTCGGCACCCTCCTCGACCAGTGCAACCGCGAGTGACGACGCGCCCCCTTCGAGTGCAGCGCGCGCCACCGGCACTGCGCCGTGGCCGTAGCCGTCGGCCTTCACCACCGCACACAACTGTGCCGGCGCGGCTAGATCGATCAGGGTCGTGACGTTCTGACGGATCGCGCCGAGGTCGACCTCGCCCCAGACC
>JALZBN010000071.1 GCA_030947365.1 Actinomycetota bacterium | reverse complement strand
GGCCAACCGGGTGTTCCCCGACAAGGGCAACGGCCTGATCGTCGACTACATCGGCGTCTTCCGGAACCTGGAGAAGGCGCTCGCCATCTACGGCGCCGCCAACGCCGAGTCCGGCGTCGACACCCCGATCCAGCACGTCGACGAGCTCGTGGTCGCATTGCGCGAGGCCATTGACCAGGTCATCGGCCTGTGCGCGGCCCTGGGGGTGGACCTGCCGGCGTTGCGGGACGCGCATGGGTTCGAGCACATCGCCCTGCGCGACGCCGCCGTGGAGGCCGTGCTCGCCGACGAGGAGCAGCGCGTCGCATTTCTCGCCTTGGCTCGACAGGTCCGCAAACTGTTCAAGGCTCTTCTGCCCGATCCTGCGGCTGCCGCGCAGCAGTCGACCGTGGCCGCCATCCGGGTACTGGCCGAACGCCTCCTCGATCTGGCCCGGACACCGGCCGCCGACCTCGACACGATCTCCGATGCCGTCGACGAGCTGCTCGACCGGTCGGTCGGGGCCGAGGAGTACGTGATCCGCGCCGCCGCCGAGGGCAGCGAGCCCGACCCGCTCATCGACCTGTCGAAGATCGACTTCGACGCCCTCGCCGCCCGATTCGCCGGCCGAAAGCGAGCCGAAACCGATCGGCTCGCTGCCCTGCTCCGCCAGCGCGCCGTCGCCGCCGCTACCCGCAACCCGACCCGCTACGACCTGGTCGAGCGGATCGAGGAGCTCATCGCCGAGTACAACGCCGGCAGCCTCAACATCGACGAGTACCTGCGCCGCCTCGTCGCGCTCTCCCAGTCGCTGACCGACGAGGAGCAGCGCGCCGTCGTCGAGGGGCTCAGCGACGAGGAGCTGGCGATCTTCGACCTGCTCACCAAGCCCGAGCCCGTCCTCACCGACGCCGAGCGGGACGTGGTCAAGGCGAGTACCAAACGGCTGCTCACCCACCTCCAGGACAAGCTCGTCATGGACTGGCGCCGCAAGGCCGCCACCACCGCCGACGTCCGAGCGTCGATCCGCCGCATCCTCGCTGCCGACCTTCCCGCCGACCCCTACCCGCCCGAGGTCTTCGACGCCAAGGTTCAGGCCGTGTTCGACCACATTGCCACCGCGTATGGCGACGACGGCCACAGCGTCTACGACGGCACGGTCGTCTCGCCTCCCGGGCCGGGATCAGCGGCTGCGCCGGTCACCGCCCTGGCGGAGGGTGCGGTGAGCGCAGCGGCGCTCACCGAGGAGGTCGTCGAACAACTCCGCCACGACGCCGAGTTCGTCGCCCTCGTCGCCGACAAGCTCGGACTGGTCGGTAAGCCCGAGCTGCGGACCATCGAGGAGCTCATCGACAACGACGAGGACTACGCCGTCGAGTTCAAGTCCACCGCTCGCTGGGACCTCCGGGAGAACCAGCCGAGCAAGGCGATGGAGGACGCCGTCGTCAAGACCATCGCCGCGTTCCTCAACACCGACGGCGGCACCCTCCTCATCGGCATCGGCCCTGACGGCGCGGTCATCGGCCACGATTGCGGGCGGGTGAGGCCCAAGAACGGCGACGGCTTCGTCAACTGGCTCACCACCCACCTCATCAACTCTCTCGGCCACACGCCAGTCACCAGGACTCGAGCCCGCATCGCCGTCCACTCCGGCCACGAGATCTGCCGCGTCGACGTCGCCGCCTCCCCTGCCGCCGTCTGGGCCAGGACCAGCAAGGACGAGCACGTGTTCTTCGTCCGGATGAACAACTCGACACGGGTGCTGCCGGAACCCGAGGTCGATCGGTATCGGTCGGAGCGTTGGCCGGGGAATGGCGACTCCTAGCGGCGTGCACTTCGGCGAGCTACGGCGTTCTTTGGCCATCGAGTAGGGAGCTACAAGGTAAAGGGGCCCATCTCATCGAATCGAGGCCGGCATGCTCGAACCGATCGCCGGAACGACGCCTGTTCGCGTCAATGTGCTCTCGCTGGTTAGTGTGAAGCGTGCTCTTGACCTCATCCGCCGACAAAGGACGACCGACAGCTGCTCGTCCCAGGTCATGGCATCCTTCGCGATAGAGCGGCGTTGGCCAGCTCCGAGGAGGGTTTCGCTGATCTCGCGGCTGGCTGTGTTGTCCCGATCGGTGACGACCTCCAACGCGAGATCGATGAGCTTGGGTGCAAAGCGCTGAGCGCCGGCGGAAGAAGTCACGGTCCAACTGACGGCGGCGGATCGCCAGGTTCGTGCACTCCGAGGTCGTCGACGTGCAGCGGCTCGGCGAACCATCGGCGAGCAGCAGGATCAAGGCTGTGAGGCGGCGAGTTAATGACTTTCGAGCGTCGTACTTTGGGCCTGCTTTGTCGCCTTGGATCGCTTACGCGCTTGAAGACGGCGCATTCGCTGGACGACGAGATGCCCAGCCCGCTCCAAGGTAAGAACCTCTGTCTTGGTGCGCAAGACGTGGACACATACCGCTCCCTCGGCCTCGTTGAAGATCCTTTCCCATTCCTCGACTCGATTGAACACGAGTGGGACGAACTCGGTCCGCTTCAGCTGTCGCCCACGCGGATCAATCCAGATTACGGATTCCGATTGCTCGGCGCACAGCAGAATCAGGTCATGGTTCGAGGTGACAACGACCTGATTCGTCTTCCTGGCGTGAGCAAGAACAGCGTCGTCACTGGACCCCGGCGGGGAGCCTTGTCACCGGCATGTCCCACGTGGCTGGCCTTGATGCCGAGCTGTCGTAGGGCAGACGCGACACGCCAGGAAAGCAGCTCATCAAACAGCAGCCTGAGGTTGGGTTGTGCCGCCGTGACGGGACGATCTAGTGAGCGAGGACGCGCTTCGCGAGCAACTGGTCACGGAGGGCGTCCTCGAACCGGAGGGCAGCTTCGATCTGCTCGATCTCGACGTCCAGGTCGAAGGCGATGTCCTCAATGTCCTCACCGACGCGCACAAGGCCGGCGATCGTCGAGGTGGGAACTCGTGTTGCCTCGATGCAGGGCGTTCCCGCCTGAACATCGGGGGTGGCAGTGACGCGCTCCACTGGTCGCCAGAGGTTCGCCATGCCGTTCGAGTCGTACTCGAGCGGCTTCAACACCGGTTCGATCATCGGGAGGAATGCCAGCTGGAAGCCCTTCCCAGCGTCGGCCCACTCCCCCACGTTGGCAAAGAAGGCGCTGCCCACCGTGGCCAAACGCTTGGGAGCGTCGATGTGAGCAAGAGGGTGCTCGACCCCCAACTCGCCGGCGAGCGCCTCGATCCCGGCCCGTATCTCGTTCGTTGGCACGTTCCGATGCCAGAGCTCGGAGATCAACAGCAAGCTAACGAGATCCTCGAAGTCGAAGAACCCTACGAACGCGGGTTGGACGAGTGGGCGCTGGCCGGTGGTCCACCGCACCAGGGTGTCGGGATGCACCCGAAGCAGGCGCGCGGCCTCACCTGGGTCGTAGATACCCCGCCCGAGAAGGGTCGATCGGGCCACGGTTGACATGGTAGGCAGCCTACGGGCCCCATGTGACGGTCTCGGCCTTGTGGTGTGGATCGGCCGGCGTGAGAGCAGCGGGGCCGCCGGAGCCAGGCGTCGGGAAGCAAACCGCTCACGCTGGGAACGGGAGCCTCCCGCTGGGTCCACAAACCGGCTGACTTCTACCGGATCTTCTACCGGACGGGTTGAAATCGGGTAAAAGCCGCTGACACGGTCCAACAGGTCGATCTGCAAAAGACCAGGTCAGGGCCACTTTTCAACATCGACCAACATCGATGAATGCCCCTGAAATCGGAGTCTAAATCCCCCCTCGCCCACACCGAAGGTCCATGTCAGGGCCACTTTCTAACATCGACCGGCATCGATCAACACCCCGAAAATGAGAGTTCAATTCAAAGAACCCGGCCCCTGTGTTGTAGCTCGGGGCGTGGCCCAAACCGCTCTGAGGCCAGGAATCGGCCTCGTTCTACGTCGGCGCGATCGCTCCGAGGTTCGCGGCGAGCGCCGCCTCCGCCTGGGCTCCGACGACCTGGAGGAACAAGTCGAGAGGAAGCGTGCCGACCCCTGCGGCCATCGAGTCGGGCTGCGCGACGGTGGCTTGCGGTGCGATGAGGAAGCAGCGACCCACGAATCGGGGGTGGCGCTCCATGAGCGCGCGCAGGCCGGCGCGACCGTGGTCGGGCGAGGCGCCGATCTCGAAGGCCAACGGGTGATCCGGGTGGTCGAAGACCAGGTCGACCTCGTGCTTGCCATCACGCCAGTGGTACAGCCGGACGCCGGAATGGAGGGCGAGCGATCGCACGGTGGCGGCGACGAGATTTTCGAGGAGGACGCCGAGCTCCGTCGGGTTGTCGAGCGGCGCGAGGCCTCGTTGGAGTGCGGCGTTCCGAATGGCCCCATCGACGAAGTAGAGCTTGCGGCCTCGCTTCTGTACGGTCGCTTCCCGTCCGGAGTAATTCGGCAGGGTGAAGACGAGGAAGGCCTGCTCGAGGTAGGAGAGATAGCGGTCGAACGTGGGCTGGGACAGTCCGAGGTCACCGCAGATGTTCGATGGTGAGAGCAGCCCGGTGACCTGGGCGGCCAGCACGTAGAGCACGCGCTCGAGCATCATCGGGTTGTCGACCCCGAAGGACTTGGGGATGTCCTTGTAGATGGCCCGCTCGACGGCGTCGCTGCGCAGGACCTGCTGCGATTCGAGGAGCCGGCTCGGCTCGTCCTCGTCGGGGCGGTCACGAGCGGCCGTCAGCAGCTCCGGGAACCCACCGACGAGCATGAAGAGGCGGCGCCATGCCGCGAGGTCGGGATCGGCTCGCTGGCCCTGCTGGAGCATGGCGAGGCTGCCTGCCAGGGTGTCGTCCACGATAACGGCTCGGTCTTGGCCGACGAGCGCGAGGAATTCCGTGAACAGATAGGGCGTGAGGTGCTGTTCGGACCACCGCCCGATACCGCTTTCCAACCGCCGCTCGCGAAGAGCGACGGTGGCACTGGACGTCGCGGCGATCCGGACAGGCCACTGTTCGTCGAAGAAGGTCTTTAGCCAGAGGTCCCATCGCTCGGTGTAGACGAGCTCATCGAGCATGAGGAAGACGGGGCGCTGCGGGGTGTGCGATGTGGTGAGGACAGCCCGCACGAGATCGCCGAGACCCTCCTGGAGCAGGAGGGGATGGTCGAGGCGCATCCACCAGATTCGATTCGGCTCGACCTTGGCGTCCAAGAGGTGGCGGACGGTCTGGTAGAGCGCGGTCGTCTTGCCGACGCGGCGAGGCCCGAGCACGAGCTGGAAACGGTGCGGTACATCGTGCTGCAGCCGTTGCCAGAGCTGCGTGGCCAAGGGCCGCTCGACGGTCCGCGCCAGTGTCCCCGGAACGTTCCCCGTGCGCTGCCACGGGTTCTGCTCGTCGAAGACACGCTGCAGGTCTTCTGGGTCGGGGCGCCACACAGCCAACGTTCGGACCCTCCTGGTGGGGCTTACCGGGACAATAGCATTTACCTGGTGAATGCTAAGCCGCAAACTACAAACTGACGGACCTGACCCCCCGTTGCTACGGGCGCAGGGCAAGGTCCTCCCCGTCGGCGACGCTGCCGCAGAGACGGGAGGCCAGGCGCACAAGGGCAGCTCGGTCGCGCCGACAGTATGTTGCAGCACGAGGCTGCCGCTCCGTCCGCCGACCGCCCCGATCCACTCTACGCCGACGAACACGGCCGACGGTCGGGTTGGTAGGCCATCAGCCACTCGGTGGCGGAGCTGTCCTCGACGTCACCGGTGTACTCCCTGGTGACCGACGCCTTGGTCAACTTGGCGAGGGCTGTGGGCGTCGTCGAAGGGCTCCTCGTCTTAACCCGTGATCTCGAACATCGCACTGATGTCAGTAGGCACGACGCTCCTCCCGGGATTGTATGAGTCCCTCATACTTACCCGGCGGGGAGCCAGATGTGTACAGATGCAAGAGCCGGAACCTACGCTCGACGCGTGACCCGGTCACGCGATCCCCACCTGATCAACGTCCTCGGGGCATTCGCGCTGGCCCTGGCCGACAGTGTTCGCGACGCTACTGAGGCCGCTACCGACATGACCGGCGCCGCGCCGGCCGCGCTTGTTGCACTCGAACAGTTCCTCTCCGGTCGCCCGACGGAGGACCTGGCCCAGGCGATGGGCCTCACTCACTCCGGCGCCGTGCGGCTCGTTGATCGCCTCGCTGGTGCCGGCGCAGTCGAGAGGCAACCGGGTCGGGACGGCCGGTCGGGGGCGATCGTGCTCACGGCGGCGGGCCGAGCCCTGAGCCGCAGGATCACCGAGGCACGGGCTGCGGCCATAAGCGCAACACTGGAGGGGTTGGCGGGCAAGGATCGTCGAGTGCTTCTCGAGCTGGTGGAAACGCTCGTCACTACCGTCACGGCGCAGCGCCTCGAAGCGCGGACACGCGGCGACGAACCCGCCGGCTGGCTCTGTCGAGTGTGCGACTTCGCATCCTGCGGCCGGCCCGAGGGTGAATGCCCAGCGGCGAACGC
>JALZBN010000330.1 GCA_030947365.1 Actinomycetota bacterium | reverse complement strand
GACGAGCACCACGGCCACCGCCGGCCTGCCGTCGAGGATCGCCAAGGTTGCCTCCCGGGCGAGCAACGCTCGAAGTCGTTCGGCGAGCACCGCCCTGCCTGGCGTCGGCGTGTCGAACTCAGAGTTGAAGTCATCGAGGAGACCAGCGACGTCCGCCGCGTCGTCAACGGTCGCCAATCGCGGACTCCACCGATGCGCCGGATCCATGGTCCTCCTCATGTGAATGGGTCGGGTCGTGTAGCTGCCTCCCTCACGGTCGCCGGGACGTGCACCGGGAGGTAAACAGCGTGCAAGTTCGGAGGCTCCGTCCCACCCGCTGGCGGTTCAGGCCAATGAGTAGGAGCGGATCGATCGTCTTGTCTGGTGCATCGAGACTCTGCAGCTGGGCTTCGCGCGCTCCGGACAATTGCGGACCTGGTCAGCTGCGAGTGAGCGCACTGGGCCGGTCGGGGTAGCCGCGGATCTCAATGACTTGGGGCTGTCGACAGTGAAGACTTGACAGGGGCGCTGCGGTGGAGCGGGCCGGGCGCCTTCGGCTTGGCGAGCCACGGCGAGTTCGAGCACGACAACGTCGTGGGCGACTTGCACGGTCTGCACCGTAGCCGTCCTTCCGTCGGCGATCAGCCCGCGATACCAGTCGAGCACCTGGGCGCGGTTCGGTTCGGGAGCGCGGCGGCGTCGAAGATCAGAGCCCTGTCCCTTTCGGCCAGCTCGTACACGCCAGGGCGGTCAGCGACAAGTCTTTCGGCTGCTTGGCGGTCGGCACTGAGACAGGCGCCCGATGAACCCGATCGACATCGGTGGTCTCATCCGCCGCGCCGAGGCTCGCAACCTTGCTACGTCGGCGGTCTCACCGATGGGCTGGCCGGGTCAGGGTCAGCCACGCCGCCGAGCAGCAGCTCGGTGATGTCCGGGTCGTCGACCCTCCACCGCTCCCCCTCAGGCGAATGGTAAAGGGGGCGGCCGCCGTCGTTGGTGTTCGGGCTGGCCCCGGCGTCGAGCAGTATGCGAACCACCTGGGCCATCGCGGACGCCCGGCTTGGGTCGATCTGGTGCCGCCGGGAGTAGCAGGCGGACGACCGCGTCCGGTCGCGGTGAGGCAGTCGATACCGATGCCAGCTATCGTCGATCGAGCCGGCGACACATCGAAGGGGCGTGTGCAAGGTGCCGCTGATCGCGACCGGTGTCATCAATTGGGCGGACGCCGCGACTGTGCTCGGCGCGAGCGGGTGGCTGCGACTCAGGGGCGCGGTTGACGCCCGCACGCGTGCAGCCCTGACCGAGGCCGCCCCGCCCACTTGGACTCCGCTCCCCGAGATCGAACAAGGTGTGCGCCAGGGCGGACAGTCGTGCGGTGTCTTCTTCAACAACGCATCTGTCGCGGTTCAAGGGTTCGGTGCAGAGATCTGCGGCTCCTTGAGCGTTGCGCGTCGAGACTTGCCGCCCGTCCCTTGCTTCAACGAGGTGCAGTGGGGGCGATCACACGACGGCGTCGGCTTCATCACCGCACACCGTGACCCGCCCGGCGCTGGTGGCGTCATCAAGATCGTGACCCTCTCAGGGCGTGCGCTGTTTCGCGTCTGGCTCGGCTCCAACGCAACCGAGTGGGAGACCGATGACGGTGACCTGGTCTTGCTCGTTGGCCGAGGTTGGCCAACAGACGATTCTCTCTGCCCCGTCCACGAAGTCGAGTCGCCCAGCGCTGGCGACCGCATGACGATGACACTTCGTCACAACCTGGGAGGGCCAGGAGCCGACTACTTCGCCTGACGACGTACCGCGCACAGAAGAAGAGTCGAGAACCGTCGGTGCCCTGGCGTGCGTACCGGTGAACGGGTGGTCGGCCGTCGGCAAGGCTTCGGCCATGGCCTCGTAGGCCGTGCGGCCCATGATGTGCGCGTGCGCACTCTGGTAAACGTCGAGCTTCTGCTTCGTGGCCGCTGGGTCGACGGGCAGGCCGAAGCAGAACTACCAGTACTCGGTGCCCTCGTCGGCGAGAAGGCCGTCCAGCGGTACATGAACACCCACGCAATCAGCTTCCGCATGATCAGAACTCCTTGGTCTCGATCGGAAGACAGAGCCACGTGCGCGCGTTTTAAGCCGATTCGTTGACGCCGCCGTCGGCGCGCTCGCCTCCTACGCCGCCCTGTGCGTCGCGTCATCGCACGGTGACGGCCAGCCGAGACGTGACGGCCTGACAGCGGCCATCCCCCCGACGCGGCCGCCGGTTACATCTGAC
>JALZBN010000329.1 GCA_030947365.1 Actinomycetota bacterium | reverse complement strand
CCGTAGACCACGACGCCGATGCCATACGCATCGCGCGCCAACGGGTCGTTGCCCCGGGCCCTGCGCGCGGCCAACTCGCCCGGCGTCCAAAGGATGGCTTCGACGCCCGGCGGCCGTCGGGTGGGCGCAAGCAATGCGAGGCGCTCCAGTAGGCCGTCGGGTAGTTCGTCGACCACGACGAGAACGTCGATGTCACTCCATTTGTTGAAATCGCCCCTCGCGACTGACCCAACGACGACCAGCGCTCGGGCCCGAAGAGTCGAGCCAGCCCCTTCCGCCCATTGCCGCGCCGTGGCGATGTGGGCCTCGCGCTCGGACCGGCGCCGGCTGATCACGGCATCATTCACGATGGTTGTCCGTCAGCTTCCTCAAGCGAGCGCCAACGCTCGTCAACAGCGTCGATGATCGCTTCGGCGTAGGAGAAGGCCAATCGTGTACTCGTAGCGTTGTAGTGCTCGTCGGGCGTGCCCGAAGGATGGGCGTCGGGGTAGCGCGCGGGTATGTAATGGCGGGACAGCTCGTCAGCGGCGTCGGCGATTGACGTCCAGTCCGTTTGAAGAGTTTGGGACGCCCTCTCTACAAGCTGCGGCAGGTCATGTCCCCATGCGTCTTCCCCGGTGGAATGCAGAAGGCCCTTCACGGCCAGCTGGGCAGCCTGCTCGCACAGAAAACAGGCCCAACCGTTCGAACCCCCGTCGGCGGCCAGCCGCGCTGTTTTCAACGTGTGCCCGGCCTGAGCTCTCCAGCGATCGAACTCGGATCGATCGGTCAGCCCCACAGCTAGATCGTACTGGCGAGGGCTCAGTCCAAAGCGCCGTCACAGCATCCGTTGCAGCTCGACGATGTCTAGCCAGATGCCGAACTTGCGGCCGACCTCGCGTTCGACGCCCACCAGCTCGAAGCCGCAGGCCCGGTGCAGGCCGATCGAGGCCTCGTGCCCGGCAATGGCCCGGGCGATCATGGTGTGGAAGCCGTGGCGCGTACCGAGGACGATGAGCTCGTCGAGCAACGCCCGCCCGACTCCTTGGCCGCGCCGGTCACGGCCCACGTAGACGGAATCCTCCACGGTTGTCGAGTAGGCGGGACGGCTGCGGTAGGGACTGAGCGCGCCGAATCCCATGACCGCGCCGTCGTCGACGGCCACGATGGCCGGGTGGACGCCGCCGTGTGAGTCGAGCCATTCGTGTTGCTCGGCAAGCGATCGGGGCACCAGATCGAGCGTGACCGTCGACTCGGAGACCTCGAGGTTGTAGATGGCGGCGATGGCCTCGGCGTCGTCGACGGTGGCCAGGCGGATGTCCACGGGACCGGACCTTATGCCGTCCAACTATCATCTCTCCCGAGGCCTCCGCGGCCATCGGCCCCCTTAGCTCAGTCGGCAGAGCGCAGCCATGGTAAGGCTGGTGTCGTCGGTTCGATTCCGACAGGGGGCTCGCTGGCTGGTGAATCAGTCTGGCTGGTGAATCAGTCTGGCGGTGTAGCTCAGTTGGCAGAGCACTCGGCTCATAATCGAGTAGTCGGCGGTTCGAGTCCGCCCACCGCCACGCAGACGTACGATTGAACCGTAGAGAGATGGAACCGTAGAGAAGCGACCCAAGGGAGTGAAGTGGCTAAGGGAGAGAAGCGCGTCAAGGTGACCCTGGCGTGCGAGCAGTGCAAGCGCCGCAACTACATCACCACCAAGAACCGCCAAAACGACCGCGAGCGCATCGAGATGCGCAAGTACTGCAAATGGGACCGGGTGCACACCGTCCACAAAGAGACCCGCTGACACGTAACGAAAGCGACATGAACCGAGTCCAACCCCCGGTGATCCCGTCGGACGAGGTGGAACTTGTCGCCGCGGCCAAAGCCGGCGACCTCGCCGCGTTCGAAGAATTGGTCAGGGCTTCGCAGGCTGAGGTTTACACCTTGGCCTTCCGGCTCACCGGCAACGAGGAGGATGCACGGGATGTTGCTCAGGAGGCTTACCTGCGGGCCTTCCGCAGCCTCAAGCGCTTCCGTGGCGACGCCCGCTTCTCCACGTGGATGCACCGCATCACCGCCAACTGCGCCCTCACCTTCCTCGCCAAGCGCACCAAGGGTCGCCACGAGGAGCTCTCGTCCGACGAATCCGTTGCCGACGAGCGGCCGGAGTCGAGCCCCGAGATGATGGCGGAGGCCGACTTCATGCGTGACCGGCTCACCGACGCGCTGTCGGAGCTGCCCCCTCGACTGCGCGCCGTCGTCGTGCTCCGCGACGTCT
>JALZBN010000328.1 GCA_030947365.1 Actinomycetota bacterium | reverse complement strand
ATTGGACACTTCTTTTTGCAGCTCGGCGTAGGTGATGGTGCGGCGGTCGCCGGGCTCGCCCTCCCAGTAGAAGGCGACCCTCTCGCCGTTGCCGGCGTCGACGTGGCGGTCGACGCAGTTGTGGGCCACGTTGAGCTTGCCGCCCACGAACCACTTGGCGAAGGGCAGGTTCCATTCGAGGATGGTGTGCCAGTCTTCGGCCCAGTCGAGCAGGTCGTCGGCCTCGCGGGCCCAGAAGCCCTGATAGTCCTGATCGGCCTCGTCGTAGAGCTCGGCGCCGGTGACCAGGGCGCGCTTCTTGAAGTCGTCGGGAGGCGGGTAGCTGCGCTCTTCGAGGTAGAGATCCTCGATGGTGGGCTGCTGGTCTTCCGGCGCGCTCACGGTTCGGACACTACCCACTCGAGCACGCGGAAGGCCCCCAGGCCGTTGGGGTCGGTGAGGGCGGCGGCTTCGGTAATGCGGCTCTTGTGTTTGAGGGCGGCGAGGTCGCCGACGTGGGCACGTGCCTGCCACTCTTTTTTGGCCCGGGCGGCGAGGTCGTCGATGCCGTGGGCGCGGAGGAACCCGGCCTGGGTCGTGTTGTGGTCGGGTGGTCTGGCGACGGCCGCCGTCAGCTGGTCGATGGCGACTTCGCAGGTGATGTCTTGTTGGCCTTGGTCTTGTGTCGGCGCGCCGCCGGGGCCGTTGGCGCGGTAGGTGCGGACCCATTCGGTCCACGATCTGGTCGCCAGGCTCGGGGTGGTGTCGGCGTAGTCGATGACGACGACCCGGCCCCGGGTGACGGCGGTGAGGGCGGCGCGCAGCCAGTGGGCTGCCTGGTGCTGGAGGGGGATACGTGTGTTGGACGGCGCGTCCGGCGCGAGGCGCGTGGCCTCGGCGGCTGCTTCCGGGTCTGCGGGCTTCAGCACGGCGCGCCGGGCTGGGTCGACATACACCTCTTGCCATCCCGCACCTGTGCGCTCGAGCAACCGGAACGGGAGGTTGTCGAGGAGCTCGTTGGCAACGATGACCCCGGCCGGCGCGCCGGCGGGAATCTCGGCCCGCGACGTCACGGTGGCGGGGTGGCGGCGGCGCAAGACCTCGGATCGTTCGACGAGCGTGTAGCGAAGGGCCGACCCGCAGTCCGGGGCCGCGGCCAGGATCGACTTGGCCAGACTCCCGTCGCCCGCGCCGGCCTCGATGACACCGAACTCGTCCGGCGCGCCGAGGTCGCGCCACCACGAGTCGAGCGCTCGGGCCAAGACCGCGCCGAACAAGGGCCCGAGCGAGGGGCTGGTGATGTAGTCGCGCCGGCGACTGGGTCCTCCGGCGCGCGTATAGAAGCCCGATTCGGGGTCGTACAGGGCCAGTTCCACGAACTGGTCGAAACGTAGGAGCCGCCGCGGCTCGGCTACCGGCCGATCACTTTGGATGCGGCGTCGCCCAGGTGGGCGAAGACCTGCGGGTACACGCCGACGGCGACGACGACCGACACGGTTATGCCCATGGCCGCGACCAGTGGCGTGGGCACCCGCACCGGCGTGCGGTCTTCGTCGGGCACCGGGCTCATCCACATCTGGCGCACGATCGAGGCGTAGTAGAAGAGGGCGATCACCGAGTTGACCGCGGCGATCGCGCCGAGCACGACGGCCCACGACGTGCCCGCGTCGAGCAGCGAGCGGAACACGAACAACTTGGCCCACGTACCGGCGAGCGGCGGGATGCCCGCCAGGGAGAAGAGGAAGATCGTCATCAGCACGGTGAGGCCCGGCGCGTACTCGTAGAGCCCGCCGTAGGAGGCGATCTCGCCGGAACTGGTCTTGCGGGCCACGGCGATCACCACGCTGAACGCGCCGAGGTTCATCGCCGCGTAGATCAGCAGGTAGACGACCGACGCGGTGATGGCGCTGTGCGCGGCCGCCGCGCTCTCGCCCGCCACCGCGAACGGCAGGAGGATGAAGCCGGCCTGGGCGATCGACGAGTACGCCAGCAGGCGCACGACGTTGGTCTGGCGCAGGGCGATGAGGTTGCCGACCGTCATGGTGAGCACGGCCAACACTCCGAAGACCGGACCCCACACGTCGCTGCGTCCGTAGAAGCCGATGAAGATCAGCTCGAGCAGGGCCACGAACCCGCCCGTCTTGGAGGCCACCGACAAGAAGGCGGTGACCGGAGTGGGCGACCCCTCGTAGGTGTCGGGCGCCCAGAAGTGGAACGGCACCGCCGAGATCTTGAAGGCGAACCCGACCAGCACGAAGACGATGCCGACGGTGACGA
>JALZBN010000327.1 GCA_030947365.1 Actinomycetota bacterium | reverse complement strand
GCTGTCTCTTGTGTCGTCGTCACCACCGGGCCGTCCACGAGGGCCGGGTGAAGATCGAAGTCCTCGCACCGGGAGAGTTCCGCTTCTTCAGAGCCGATGGAGTCGAGCTCCGAGATGTTCCAGAGGTTCCGGCCACGGACGGCAACATTGAGCAGGTGAACGCGATGACGGGGGTCGACATCACCGCCGATACGGGTACTTGCCAGTGGGACGGTGGCCGCTTCAACTACGACCAGGGCGTCACTGCGTTGCTTCAGATCGACGGGCGAATCTAGTTCGTCCGCTCGGCGTCGTCTCTCAGCCCGCCAGCACGGCGCGGGCCACGAGGTCGGTGCCAAACGCGGTGAGGATCGCTAGATAGAGCAGACCCGTCGCTGCCATCACTGCTGAATAGGACTTCTCCTTCAGAGCGGCGCGGGTGACGAAGCAGAGCGTGATCGTGGTCACCGCGCAGGCAACCCAGAACCACCCCAAGGTGCCGTTCCAACCGTCGTCGACCTTTCCCGAGAAAACCGACAGCATGCCGATGGGCCACAGCAAGGCGACCACCTCGACCGGCCAGGTGATGGTCAACAACCTGATGAGCTCGTTGAGCGGGTCGCGCCCCAGTCCTGGCTGCACCAGGTACCAGTGCCCGAGCAGCATGGCATCGGACACCGCGCCGAGGAACGCCCCGCCGGCAAGAGTGCGAACGATGGCGAGGGCATGGGGCCCACCGGCACCGACGGCCGCGGCAACGAGGCCGACCGCGCCGATGATCGGTGCGACGAGGTCTAGGCCCGGCGGGAACTCCGCGCCGGGCGCGCCCGGCGCAACCGGTTCGGCATCCGATGGCTGCTCTCCGGCGGCCATGGCCTGCACGCGCGCCGCCCGCCGCTCGCGCCGGGCCCGCTCTCCGGCCACGCCGGCCTTACGGCGCGCAACCGACACCACGAGGGCGGCTGTTGTCGCGAGGGCAACGAGTAGCGAGCACGCGTCCCGCACACCGTCAGGGTTGACCAGCCTTCCGGCGACGAACGCGCCGGCGGCCAAGACCCCGTAGACCGACCGCAGCAACCAGCCGTAGCCGATGCCGACCTCCCTCCGCCTGGTCGTCACCCAGAGGAAAAAGAGGCCGCCAGCCGCCCACTGCAACAGCACGGTGGCGGCGTCGAGACGGATCATTCGTCGAGTCTCCCATCCCCTCAAGCCGAGTCAGCCCGCGGCCGATAGACGAAAGGTGATGGATCCTCTCGAGGTGGCCGGTTACGTGCTCGCGGCACTGACGGTCATTCTCGTCGCAGCCACCCTCGGCGCGCCGGTCGTGCGTCAGCGGCTGGTCGTGCTGCGATTGCGGCGAGGCCCTCAGGGATCGCTAGCAGAGCGAGTTCGTTAGGCCTCGACCACGGCTAGGGCATGGTGGGCCCGGTTGAGCGCCTCGGGGCCAGCGTCGGTGGCAATGACGATGTCTTCGATGCGAGCGCCCCACTGACCCGGGATGTAGATCCCCGGCTCGATCGAGAAGGCGTTGCCAGCCTCTAGCGGCGCGCCGTTGCCATCCACCAGATACGGGTCTTCGTGCTCTTCGAGGCCGATGCCGTGGCCGGTGCGGTGAACGAAATACTCGCCGTATCCAGCGCTGGTAATCGTCCGGCGCGCCACCCCGTCGACCTCTTCGCACGGCGCGCCGACGACGGCCGCGCCGACCGCCGAAGCTTGGGCATCCTGCAGCACGCGGTAGAGCTCCTCGAACTCCGCGGGCGGCGTGCCGGTGAAGACCGTGCGGGTGATGTCGGAGCAGTAACCGTCGAGCGTGCCGCCAAAGTCGCACACGACCGACTCGCCCGCGCCGATCCGGCGCGCGCCGGGTTCGTGGTGCGGGCTGGCACCGTTTGGTCCGCTCGCGACGATCGCGAAGTTGACGTAGGCGTGACCGGCGGCCCGCAGGCGTTCGCCGATGTCGCGCGACACCTCGGCCTCGGTGCGGTCGATCAATGGGATCTCGCCAGCGAGGAGCTGGACGGCCACAGCGTCGGCGGCGCGCGCGGCGCGCCGTAAGGCATCGACCTCCTCGGAATCTTTCACCGCCCGCAAGGGCGCGGTCACAACCGAAGCCGGCAGCCAAGCGGCGCGCGGGACCGAGTCCTGGATTGCCAACACGAATCGGGCCCACGTCCGATCGGATATCGCCAGCCGGATCCGACCGCCAACGAGTCCGGCGACGATGCCCACTGGGTCTTCGGTCTCGGCCCAGGCGACCGTCGAGAACTGATCAGGT
>JALZBN010000326.1 GCA_030947365.1 Actinomycetota bacterium | reverse complement strand
CCGCCCGCAGCGGGCGGCCCTCCCGCGCCGTCTGGTGACGCGCCGGACGCAGGTGCAGAGCCGGCCACGCCGGCAACTGACCCGTCGGGCAAGATCCCCGCCCACCTGCTGGCCCGTAGCCAGGCTGCCACCGAAGCCGCCCAAGGCGCGCCGGCCACCGCTGCAGCAGCGACTGCGACCGCCGTTGCGACCGCGCCGGCTCCGGTCGCCAAGGGCCCCGAAGGTCACACCCAGCGCCTGCTCACGGTCGTCAAGGCGGGATCGATCCAAGACGTCAAGTCCACGCCAACCGACAAGGTGCACACCTGGCCCCACCTTCTCCTCGGCGAGTTCATCGCCGCCCTGGTGGTGTCCGCCTTCCTCCTCGTCTTCTCGGCGCTGGTCAACGCGCCGCTGCTCGCGTCGGCCAACTTCAACTTCACGCCGAACCCGTCGAAGGCGCCGTGGTACTTCCTCGGGCTCCAGGAACTGCTCACCATGTTCCACCCGATGGTCGCTGGCGTGACCATTCCCGGCATCGGCATCTTCGCCCTGATGCTGGCGCCCTATACCGACAAGAACCCGAGCAACAAGCCCGAAGACCGCAAGTTCGCGGTGGCACTGTTCACCCTCTTCATCATGTTCTGGGCCGTGCTCGTCATCATCGGCTGTTTCTTCCGAGGCCCGGGGTTCAACTTCACCTTCCCCTGGCACGACGGCGTCTTCTTCGATCTCTAGGAGCCAGGTACCTCTTTGGACACCGCACCCATCCTGCTGCTGTCAGTCCTCGGGCTGGTCATCCTCGCGGCCGTGCTCGTTTTCAGCACGGCGCGCCGGCGCGATCTCCAGAAGGCTCGCGAGGCCGCGGCCGACCCGACCACGCCCGCACCTGGCGATCCCGGCGCGCCGGGCACGTCGATCGAGGTATCGGCCGAGCGCACCGGCCGCGAGATCGAGCGCGAAGTCGCACTCGAGCGCCGGGGCGACAAGAAGACCGACGTCAGCGCCGCGCCGCCCCCCCTCGCCGTTCCCCCCGACGAGGAGACCCTCGGCGTCACCCGCCGCCAGGTGCTCAACCGGGGCATCATCACCGCCTTCGCCCTCACCCTCAGTGCGTTCGGCGCGTCGATGCTGGCCATGCTCTGGCCCTCGCTGGCGGGTGGGTTCGGGTCGAAGATCAAGGCCGGGAAGCTCGAAGACATCCTCAAGGAGATCGACGACAAGAAGGAGCCGTTCTACCTGGCCGCCGGTCGCTTCTATATCAACCCCTACCCCAAAGAAGACGTTTCGAAGGCGAAGGCGGTGCAGGCCTACTCGGCGGTGCTCGAGGGCTACCAGGCCGGTGTGGTCGCCCTCTACCAGAAGTGCGTCCACCTCGGCTGCCGGGTGCCGTGGTGCAAGCCGTCGCAGTGGTTCGAGTGCCCGTGCCACGGATCGCAGTACAACCGGGTCGGTGAGAAGAAGGGGGGCCCGGCGCCGCGAGGGCTCGACCGCTTCCCCGTCACCGTCGATGGCGGCATCGTCACCGTTGACACCAAGACGGTGGTGCAGGGTCCGCCGATCGGCACCAACACCACCGGCCAGGAGGCCGAGGGGCCGCACTGCATCGGGACCAGCAAGGAGTGATCCTCGCCGCGATCTCCCCGCAACAAAAAATTGGTGTCGCCGTCCTGGCCTTCATGGTGGTGGGCTGGCTCGTGTACCTGTTCATCACGGCCCGGCGTACCTACGATCCCGGCTCCGAGCTCGAGCTCGCCCCCAACCGCAAGCCCTATCTCAGCGACGAGGCCCTCGAAGGACCCCGCCTCACCAAGTACCTGTGGTGGGCCTTCGCCGCGCTGGCCATATCGGCCGTCGGCCTGCCCGCCTACTGGTTGCGCGAGCCGTCGCGCCAACAAGGCGCCGGTCTGGACCGGGGCACGAAGTACTTCGATGCCCAGTCGATCAACCGGGGCAAGCAGGCCTTCGAGACGTCTCCGGGAGACCCGCCCACGCCGCGCGCGCCGCACTACGGATGCGACCGTTGCCATGGCGTCAAGGGCATCGGCGGGGTGGCCGACTACACGTTGTCCGACCCGGTCAACCAGAACGCGCCGGCGCGCCAGGTCAAGTGGGTCGCCCCGCCGCTGAACACCGAGCTGCTCCGGTATCGCCCCGAAGAGGTCAAGAACATCATCATCTATGGGCGCGCCGGCACGCCGATGCCGCCGTGGGGAGTCGCCGGCGGTGGGGCCCTCGACGACCAGCAGATAGACGACTTGGTGAACTACATCCAGAG
>JALZBN010000325.1 GCA_030947365.1 Actinomycetota bacterium | reverse complement strand
GGCCTGCCCTTGGGCTTTTACGTTGGTTGGTTCCCGGCAGATGCCGAAGGGCACGGCGACTTGGCCGACGGCGTCTCGGAGCGCTTCGCTCTCCAAGAGGCGTTCCACGGCGCGCCGGGCCCGCTCCCCGTTGCGGTCGAGTTGCAGCGCCGCGAGCTGGTCGACGGCTTTGCGTTTCCGCTTGTCCGTCACTTTGTAATAGCCCTGGGTGGTGCTCAGTTTGGTGTGGCCCATGAGCTGGGTGTGCGACGCGGATGTAGGGGATGTCGCGTTTCCCTTCTGCTCTCGGGCTAGTCTGGAGGGTGCTAACCCTCCAGACAAGATGGGAGAGCCTGGTGTCGTCCTCACTTCCCCAATACGAACAACGCCGCGCCGAGCTGTACGAACAGCTCGCCAACACAGGCGACTTCCGAAGAGGCACCATCAACGCCACCTACCGGCGCTGCGGGAAACCGAACTGCCGATGCGCGGAACCGGCAGATCCCGGCCACGGACCGCGTTATTTGCTCAGCCGCACCGTGAACGGCAAGACCGAGTCGCGCCAGCTCGACGTCGGCGCGGAGCTGGACAAGGCGAACCGGGAAGTGACGAAGTACAAACAGTTCCAGGCCACGCTTTCTGAGATCGTGGAGGTGAACGAGGCGATCTGCGACGCCAGACCGATCTCGCCTTCGGCGACACAAGAACCCGGAGCGGTGACAGACCGAGAAAAAGGGGGGTCTTCGCGGACCTCCAAGCGCACGCCGCCGCGGAGATAGCCCGACTGGCCGAGCAGGCCGCGGCCACCCTGGCCGGGTCGGACGGGACCGCTCTGGCGGTGGCGGAACTGGCCCTGCGATCCGCGATGCACCATGTGGGCGCGCAGGTGTTGGAGAAGGTCCTGTCGCTCGACAACGGCTATCGCGGCCCCCGGGTCGACTGCGGCGCCGGCCACCAGGCCCGTTTCGTGAGCTACCGCACCAAAGTCTTCGACACCGTGCTGGGCCCCATCGCCGTGACACGCGCCTACTACCACTGCGCCGACTGCGGCCATGGGCGGGCGCCGCTGGATGACGAACTGGGTATCACCGGCACCTCGATGTCGCCCGGCGCCGCCGCCATGGTCGCCCGGGTCGGTGCCGCCGGCCCCTTCGCCAAAGGATCCGACCTGCTCGCCGAGCTGGCCGGGCTCACCGTGGACGCCAAACGGGTGGAACGCCACGCCGAAGCCGACGGCGAGACCCTGGCCAGGATCATCGCCGCCGACGCAGCCGCGGACGGCGACGCCAACAGCAACGGCCCGGCGCCGGAGAAGCTGTACGTCGCCCTCGACGGCACCGGCGTGCCCACCGTGGCCGCCGAGACCGAAGGTCGCGCCGGCAAAGGCGCCGACGGGCACGCCCACACCCGCGAAACCAAGCTCGCCGTGGTGTTCACCCAAACCAAACTCGACGACGACGGCCGCCCGGTACGCGACCCCGAATCGTCGACCTACCTCGCCACCCTCGAGCCCGCCGAGTCCTTCGGTCGCCTCATGGCCGCCGAAGCCCGCCGCCGGGGAGCCGAACGGGCCGCCACCGTCGTCGTGCTCGGAGACGGCGCCCCGTGGATCTGGAACCTGGCCAGCCGCCACTACCCGCAAGCCATCCAGATCGTCGACCTGTTCCACGCCCGTGAGCACCTTCACGCCCTGCACCTCGACATCGCCGTCGCCCTCGTCGACAAAGGAAAGACATGGATCGACGGGCGACTTGCCGAACTCGACGACGGGAACATCACCGACCTCGTCTCAGCTTTCGCTGCCCTCGACCTCACCGACACCCAAAGAGCAGACGTCGACAAAAAGCTCGCATACTTCGAGACCAACGCCCACCGCATGCGTTACCGTCGTTTCCGCGAACTCGGCCTGTTCGTAGGATCAGGCGTCGTGGAAGCCGGGTGCCGCTCCGTCATCGCCCAGCGGCTCAAGCAATCCGGCATGCGCTGGACGACCCGAGGCGCGACCGGGATCGCCACGCTGCGCTGCGAGCACGCCAGCCACCGATGGGACCAAAGCCGGCTCCGCATTCAGTCCGACAAACGCGCCGCCTGACCATGCCACCTACAAATCTGACCCGCACCCCTGAGCGACCAGCCGACAGCTCGGTTATCACTTCCCACGACAGACGAATCGTCCGGTACGGGTTTCGCACGGTGACTCCCCGGTCATCCACGACCGCGGCAATTCGGAGAACGCGCGCAACGGCGGCGACGACTATTCCGAGACCGAGCAGAGCCAGTATCCAC
>JALZBN010000324.1 GCA_030947365.1 Actinomycetota bacterium | reverse complement strand
GGCCGAGGTTCAACCGGCCGGGCACCAGGTCGACGAAGGTGGCCGCCGCTGCCTTTGCCGCCTTCAGCCGGTCGGGCTGCACGTCGGTCGCCTGCATCGACAAGGAGACGTCGATCGCCATCATGATCGTGGCCCGTTCGCGTGGCACCTTCGTGTCACGCGTGGGGTGAGCGAAGGCGGTGACGAACGCGATGAGCGCCAGCAGCAGCGCTCCGGCGGGCAGGTGGCGCCGCCACCCCGGCCGCTGCGGCGCGACGCTCGCGAGCAAAGAGAGGTTGGTGAACCGCACGGCGTAGCCGCGCCGGCGTTTTTGCATGAGCAAGTACGCGGCTGCGAGCGCGACGACCCCGAGTAGCAGCCACAGCCGGTTGGCGGCAAGGAAGCTCACCGGGCCACCGCGTTGCGATGACGGCGCGACGTGACGACGAACTCGACGACGTCGCGCATCCAGTCCCTGTCAGTTCGGAGCACGAGGTGGTGGGCGCCGGTGCGGCGGATGGCGGTACGGATCTCGGCCCGCTCGGCGGCGGCCGCCTCGGCGTAGCGGGTTCGCAAGCTGGCCTTCGCCGTCTGGACCTCACGGCGCGCGCCGGTCTCTGGATCGACCAGCGTAAGGAACCCGACGTTTGGAAGTTCGAGCTCTCGGGGGTCGAGAACCTCAACGGCCATCACCTGGTGGCGCGCCGTGAGCATGCGCAACAAACGCTCCCATCCGGGCTTGGCCAAAAAGTCGGACACGACCACGACGAGACCGCGCCGCCGGGGGGGCCGCAGTAGGCGGCTCATTCCCGCTCCGAGGTCGGTGATTCCGTGACCGTCAGCCGGCGGCGGCAGGGTGGCCAGCCGATGCAGCATCCCAAGCAGCGCCTGGCGCCCGGTGCGCGCCGGGATCTGTTCGATCCGGTCGGGATGCAGCGCCAGCGCGCCGATGCGGTTCCCTGTGCGGGCGGTGAGGAATCCGACGGCCGCCACCGCCGCCAGGGCAAGGTCTCGCTTCTCGCAGAGGGCAGTGCCGAACGACAGACTGGCCGAGCAGTCGACGATGACCCACGTCTCGAGTTCTCGATCAGCGACGGCATCGCGGACGTGGGGCACCGTCGTGCGCGCCGTGAGATTCCAGTCCATGCGCCGCACGTCGTCGCCGGCCATGTACTCACGGCTCTCTCCCGGCTCACTGCCTTGGCCCGGCACGAGGCCCTGATAGTCGCCCTGGAGCAAGCCGTCGAGACGGCGCGTGACGAGCAGCTCGAGTTGGCGAAGCACCTCTTGGGGTCGGCGATCGCGAACCGACGGCGGCGCCGGCAAGCTCCCCGATCTCGGCCGCTGGACCTGGGTCCGCGTCGTCACGCGAATCTCTGCTCGACCGGAGTCGGGTCCGCCACTGGTGTGGCCGGCGCAGGTAGCGATGTCGGGTCCTGGCTCGGCGCCAGCCGGGGGGCGGGCACGGCGGCGACAATCTGGCCCAACAGATCGTCGATGAGCACACCGTCGGCGAGGGCCTCGTAGGAAAGGACCACACGGTGGCGCAGGATCTCGGGTACGCAGTCGGCGACATCCTGGGGGAGAACGTATTCCCGGCCCCGCAACAGCGCGAACGCTCGCGCCGCGGCGATGAGGCCGAGACTGGCGCGAGGACTCGCGCCGTATTCGATGGACCCGGCGAGGTCGGCGAGACCGTGCTCGGCCGGCACCCGGGTGGCGTGCACCAACCGCACCGCGTAGTCGATGACAGCCCGATGGGCGAACACCTCGTCGGCGGCGGCCTGCAGTCGGCGTAGCTCGTCGAGTGATAGGACGCGCGCCGCGTGGGGAGGGTTCACACTCATCCGCTGCACGATCTCGATCTCCTCGGCCCGATCGGGATAGTCGACGATCACCTTCATGAGGAACCGGTCACGCTGAGCCTCGGGAAGGGCGTAGACGCCTTCAGACTCGATCGGGTTCTGGGTGGCGAGCACGAGGAACGGGTCGGGTACCGGCTTGGTGACGCCGCCGATGGAAACCTGGTGCTCGGCCATCACCTCGAGGAGTGCCGACTGCACCTTTGCCGGCGCCCGGTTGATCTCGTCGGCGAGGACGAAGTTGGCGAAGACGGGTCCGAGCTCGACATCGAACGACTCCGTCGACTGCCGGTAGATCCGGGTGCCCACCAGGTCTGACGGGATCAGGTCGGGAGTGAACTGGAGGCGCACGAACGTGCCGCCGACGACCTCGGCGAGCGTCTCGACGGCGAGCGTCTTGGCCAGCCCGGGAACGCCCTCCAGG
>JALZBN010000070.1 GCA_030947365.1 Actinomycetota bacterium | reverse complement strand
GAGTAGGAGGACGGCGCGGGGCGGGATCTTGCCGATCACGGTGACGGGGCGGATCTCGTGGAGCTCCCGGGCCCAGCCGTCGACGTCAGCCGGAAACGCGGGATCGGATATGACGCCGACCTCCCGGGCGTAGGCCAGAAAGCCGCGGGCGTCGGAAGCCCAGTCGGAGAAGTCCGCCGGCGCGGCCAGGGCGGCGACGCCCCGGACCCGGTCGTCTTCGGCTGCGGCGCAGATCGACACCGCGCCGCCGGTGCTCGATCCCGCCAGCCACACGCCGGAGACGTCGGCGTCGGCCAGGAGGTGATCGACGGCAACTTGCACGTCTTCGAGCCAGCCGGCGAGGGAAAATTGTCCCGGCGACGAGCCCGTCCCGCGGAAGTTGAACGTGAGCACCGTCCACCCGCTCTCGGAGGAGAGACGCTCCGCGAGCTCGGGGTAGGTCTGCCCGGTAGTTCCCGCACCTCCCGGCCCGGCGGGAAAGCCGTGACACAGTACGAGGCCCGGCCCAGGCCCGGCGGTTGCAGCCGAAGGCGGACGGCTCAGGTGGGCGCTGAGACGCACTCCTCTCGATTCGATCGTGCAATCCACGGAACTGACCTCCATCCCGCCAACGAATGGCCGCCGGGCGCGCCGAGGGGGCGCACGGGCGCGCCCCCTCGTCGATAGATGCTGGAAAAAAGACCCGAGACAAACGAACAACACCGGGGGGGACCAGCTCCCGGCCGTGTCACGGGCGGTGGCTGGTGGGATTCGCCAGCCGGGTCCAGCTAGGTGCTAGCTGTCAGCCACCTCCGAGGTCCCATCAAAACTTTCGCTCAGGTGGACCACCTCCTTTCTCCGGTCCGGATATGAAACCACAAACCGGGTACCGACTGCATGGCATTTCCAGACTTTTCTGCGCGAGATCTCTATTGCCCGTCTCAGATCTCTATTGCCCGTCTCAGATCTCTATTGCCCGCTTCAGCTCTCGCGCCGAGGGTCCTCGTCGGGATCCTTGACCGGGTCGACCGCGCCGATCTGTTCGAGGTAGGTCATCTGGGCGTCGAGCACGGCATGGACCTGCTCGGGGGTGTACGGCGAGCCCTGAGCTTCGGCCTGCTTCAGTACGTAGTCCACGGTCTCCGCGCCGCTCACGACCACCTGGCTCTCGGGCCGGGCACTGTTGCCGTTGGACGAGACGCCCTTTCGGCGGAAGTACTCGAGATGCCAGTTCAGGATCTGGCGCACGTCGTCGGGGGACAGCACCGCGGCCACCTCGTCACCAACGTGGTCGCAGACCCACGTCACGGCATCCTCGAACTCGAAAACCCGTCCCGGCGGTTTCCCTGCGAGCCGGCGCGCCTCACGGCCGATGACGACAGCAGCGATGGCGAAGACAGCCGCGGCGGCGAGAATTCCGAGGAGGAGGCCCACGGCGCGACGCTACTCAGATGCCGAGGTAGATCCCGAGCCGGGCCCGGTGGAACATCGGATCTCCGAACAGCAACTGCGACGACTTGGCCCGCTTGAGGAAGAGGTGGGCGTCGTGATCCCAGGTGCATCCTCTGGCTCCGTGGATCTGGACGTTGGCGGCAGCGACGGCGAGGTACGCATCGGAGCACGCCACCTTCGCCAGCGAGGCCGCGAGCGGACGCTCGGTCGATCCCTCCGAGGTCACAATCCCGCTGGCATACGCCACCGCTGAACGGGCCGACTCCAGCGACACCAGCATGTCGGCGCACGTGTGCTTCACCGCTTGGAACGCGCCGATCGGCTGCCCGAACTGCACCCGCCGCTTGGCGTTGTCGACGGCCATCTCGAGGCAACGCTGCGCGCCGCCGACCTGTTCGGCGGCGAGCGCCATCACCGTGAGGTCGAGCGCTCGTGAGAGGGCATCCCATCCGCCGCCCTTGCGGCCGACGAGCCGGGCCCGGGTGCCGGCGAGCTCGATACGCGCCAATCGGCGTGTCTGGTCCATCGTCGGCAGTGCGCGCCGGGTCAGGCCGGTTGCATCGCCATCGACTTCGAACAGGCTGATGCCGTCACCCATGCGGGCGGCGACGATGAAAACGTCGGCCGCGTGCCCGTCGACCACAAAGCTCTTCTGCCCGTTCAAGAACCAGTTGGCTCCGCGGCGGGTTGCCGTTGTGGTGACTCCGGCTTCGTCCCACCTGCCGTTGTCTTCGGTGAACGCGACGGTGGCCACGGTGTCGCCCGACGCGATGCGGGGCAGAAGCTCAGACTTCAGCTGCTCGTCGCCCGACTCCATCACGGTGTTCGTCGCCAAGGCGACTGTCGAAAGAAGCGGCGCGCACAGCAGGGCCCGCCCTGTCTCCTCGAACACGATTAACAGGTCGCGGTAGCTGCGGCCCCCGCCCCCATAGCGCGCCGGTACGTGGATTCCGAGCAGACCGAGGTCGGTCGATAGCCGCTTCCAGACGGTGCGATCGAACCCGTCGGGGGATTCCATGGCGCGCCGCACCTCACCCGACGCTGAGACCTCCTCGAGCAAGGCGCGCACCGCGGATCGAAGGTCGTCTTGGTGGGCATACTGAGTCACGCCCACAGTCTCCTGCAGACGGAGCCCTCCGTGCCGACTGAACCACCGAATGTTCATTACGAGGACGAGCGCCTTCAGATCACCAAGGTGGTCGTCGGCTCTATGGACAACAACGTTTTCGTCGTCCGCTGCCGCGGGACGGGAGCCGCCATGATGGTCGACGCCGCCAACGAATCAACGGTGCTGCTCGACCTGTGTGAGCGCCTGAACGTCGAGCGGGTCGTGCAGACCCACGGCCACGGCGACCACATCCACGCCGTGCCGGCACTGCGTGAAGCCGGCTATCGCGTCGGCGTCAAGGAAGAGGACGCGAACATGCTCCCGGCCTACGACGAGCTACTCGAAGCCGACCAGGAGATCGAGGTCGGCGCGCTTAGCGTCAAGGCGCTGCACACCCCGGGCCACACCTGGGGCTCGATGAGCTTCGTCGTGGAGGGCTCGCCGGTACTGCTGTCGGGTGACACCTTGTTTCCCGGTGGCCCCGGCGCGACGAGGTTCGTGCACAGCAGCTTCGAGCGGATCATGGAGTCGGTCGACCGGCTGATGGAACTGCCGGACGAAACCCGGGTGCTACCCGGCCACGGCGCGAGCACCACGATCGGAGCGGAACGGCCGCACGTCGAGGAGTGGCGCGCCCGAGGTTGGTAGCTACCAGCTAGGCAGTAAGCGGGTGGCGGGGCTCGCGCACCCATTCGACACCGTCCGCCAGCCCGGAGACCTTTACGTCGGTGCCCTCGATCTCGACGGTTACCCGCGCGCCGGCGAGGGGAATGCGGTCGATCCGCAGGTAATTGATTCCTTCCGGAAGGATGGGGGAGATCCATACCTTGTCGTGGGGCACCCACGGATCGAGACGGAGGATCGTGCGGAGGAACATGAGAGGCGCCGCTGCCGCCCAAGCCTGGGGCGAGCACGATGACGGGTAGGCGACGGGAAAGTTCACCTCGGCCCGGCCCAACCCGCCGAAAAGCTCCGGCAGACGGTGGCCCTGGCTCGCGGCGGCGTTGAACATGGCCATGATCACTCGGTGGGCGGGCTCGACAAAGCCGTAGCGCATGAGTCCGGCCGCGATGATCGCGTTGTCGTGGGGCCAGACCGACCCGCAGTGATAACTGATCGGGTTGTAACCGGCCATCGACTGGGCGAGCGTTCGGATTCCCCACCCGCTGAACATGTCGTCGGACATGAGCTTCTCGGCGACAAGGGGGGCCTTCTCCTCGTCGACAATCCCGGTCCAGAGGCAGTGGCCCATGTTGGAGGCAAGGGCGTCGAGGGGGCGCTTGTCGGCGTCGAGACCCATGGCGTACCAGCCCTTTTCCTCGATCCAGAAGTCTCGGTTGAAGGCGGTCTTGAGATCGACGGCCTTGCTCCGGAAGCGCGCTGCCGTGGCGTCGTCGCCGGCCTCGTCGGCGAAGTGCGCCCGGGCCAGGTACGCGCCGTAGACATAGCCCTGCACTTCGCACAGGGCGATGGGTGCTCTCCCGATGCGACCGTCCGCGTAACGAATGCCGTCCCAGGAGTCTTTCCAGCCCTGGTTGACCAGGCCACGGTCGGACGCCCGCTGGTACTCGACGTAGCCGTCGCCATCGCGGTCGCCGTATTCCTCGATCCAGTTCATAGCCGCGTCAGCCGACGGCATGAGGCCGTCGACGATGTCGCGCGCCAGGCCCCAACGTCGCAGCTCGCCCAGGAGCATGACGAACAGGGGCGTCGCATCGACCGACCCGTAGTAGACGTGGCCTCCGCCGAGCGAGAGTGACGGCGCCTCGCCGAAGCGCATCTCGTGGAGGATCCGGCCCGGCTCCTCGTCATTGCGAGGATCGACCTTGGCGCCCTGAAAGCGCGCCAATGTCTGCAGCACGCCGAGGGCGAGATCGGGATCCACCAGCAGCGCCATCCACGAGGTGATCAAAGAGTCACGCCCGAAGAGGGTCATGAACCACGGCGCGCCGGCGGCCACGACAGTGCGGTCGGGAAAATCGGGGTCGAAGATCCGCAGCGCGCCAAGGTCTTCGGCGCTGCGCACGACGACGGCGCGCAGCTCCTCGACGTCGGTGCCGACGAGCGGCACACCGGCGCGCCACTTGTCGAGGCGGGCCTGTGGTGTCGCCTCTTCGACGGGTTGCCCGCAAAGGTAACGAGGCTCGATCTCGTCATCCTCTATGACCGGCGCGAGCTGAAGGCACGTCGACCAATTCCCGCGCGCCGGCACCACCAGTTCGAACTTGGCCACGTTGGAAGCCCATTGGGCGGAATCGCCCAGGGTGATCCGCGCCCCTTTGCGCACCGACCCCTTCTGGTAGCGGAACAGGGTGCCGGAGCTGGAGGGCTGCATGGTGACGTCACCCTCGGGCTTGACCCGGCCCTCCTTGACCCGGAACAGATCGGCGAAGTCAGCGTTCATCCGCAGCTCGACCGTGCAGTACGCCGGCTCCTCGCCGTAGTTGAAGATCGAAATGTCTTCACGCATCCCACGGCCGACATAGCGATGACGAAAGACCACCAGCGTGCTGTCGGCTTTGCCGGCCAGCGGCCGGGTTCGGCAGACGAACGTCGCCGAGAAGGGGGTCGTGCTGTCCGCCGCCAACGCCTCCGGACGCTGCTCGTTCACCCGCAGCTCGAGCCGGGAGAGAAAGCGGGTATCCCGGAAGAACAGGCCCTGAGGAGAGTCGGGAACGATGTCGCCACTGCGGCCCGAGATGCAGAACGCGGAGCCCTCGACGAGGGTGACGGATCCGCCTGGGGGTCCGAGGGACGGGCTCATTCCCGCAAAGGTCCAAGGGTCTGACATCGGCCGGGAGCGTAGTGGAGTCGACGATCGCGCCTCGCCGCCCACGCCGTGGCCGCGATGATGCCGACCGCGCCGGTTGCGGCACCGGCGACGACGTCGAGGAAGTAGTGGTTGGCCGTGGCCATGATCACGGTGCCGGTCAGCAGCGTGTGCACTATCACCAAGCCGCGGGCCAGCCCGCTCCGCCAGATCGTCCAGACCGCGAAAACGCACCACAGGGCCCAGGCGACATGCAGCGACGGCATCGCCGCGAACTCGTTGGCGTGCGCCGCAATCGTGGCGTTCTGGGTGGCGCTGCCGAAGGAGTGGGTGATGACGCCAATGTCGACGTAGCCGAGTGCCGGCAGCATTCGTGGCGGAGCCACCGGATACAGCCAGTACACGACGAGGCCTATCGCATTCATCACTATCAGCGAGTTACGCAGCATGCGGAAGTGGCTGGGATGTCGCCAGTAGATCCACGCCAGGATCGAGAGGGTGATCACGAAATGAGCAAGGTTGTAGTAATCGGCGAGAACGCGGCCCACCCTCTGGTGGGCGATGAGCACTTCGTTGAGGGCGAGCTCAGGGTTGAGGTGGAGCCGCTTTTCGAGGCGCAGGATCGCGGTCGCGTTGGCCAGCCCGGCGGCGCGCCGGAGCGGCGACAGGTTGGCGATGTAGTCGTAGATCCACAGTCCGGCGACGATGAGAGCCACTTGGGTCCACCAGGCCGGCCGGTCGGCGTGGTCGTGCATCTCGTCGGCAGTGTGCGGTTCAGCGGGCTCAGCAGCCTCCGCAAGTTCGGCGCGCCCAGCCGAACCGTCCGGGGGGACCTCTTGGTCCGGGCCCCGGGCCGGTGTGCTCACCGCCCTTAACGTACCGCCCGGACGAATCACCTGTGCCAGCCCGCTGCCCCGGCGCGCCCGGCACGCGCGCGTACATTGAGACACGCGGGCGTTTGTGCGAGGTAGGCCGCGGCCGGTCAGGCTGCCGCTGGCGGGCTCTGCCCCGGATGTCGGGGATCGTCGGGGGGCACGAAGGGCCGCACCCCGTGGCCCTCGACCAGGTTCCACCCGTGGTGTGTTTTGAGGTAGTGGTGACGACTGCAGTAACGGTCGGCGAGTGTCAGCAACGAGATCTTCGTCTTAGCCCAGTCGGCGCGGTGGTCGGTCTCTTGCGCCGGCTTGCCGCAACCCTGGGCGGCGCAGGTGGGATAGATCCAGTCCAGCGCGCTGCGCTGGTGGG
>JALZBN010000323.1 GCA_030947365.1 Actinomycetota bacterium | reverse complement strand
TGAAATTGAAGTGCTGCTGAATGTGCCGCCTACAGGGATTTCAGCAGGTTTGTTGCTGTGTCTGCTGGCGAAACCTTGTACCAGGCCTTTGCGATCCGGCCCTGCTCGTCGACGAGGAACGCCGACCGGATGATCCCCATGTACTTACGCCCGTACATGCTGCGCTCGCCCCAGGTGCTGTAGGCCTCGGCAACAGCATGGTCCTCGTCGGCCAGCAGCGGAAACCCGAGCCCGTACTTCTCGTCGAACTTGGCCTGCTTGCGGGGCGCATCGGGACTGATCCCGATGATGGCGGTGTCTCCCACCTGACCAGCAATGTCGCGAAGCGCACACGACTGCTTCGTACAACCGGGCGTGTCCGCCTTCGGGTAGAAGTACACCAAAACCTTGCGGCCCCGCATTGCTTCCAGGGTGATCGTGTCTCCGGACTGGTCGCTCAACGAAAAGCCCGGGGCCTCATCGCCTTCACGTAGTTCACTCATAGCTTCTCCGATCCCTTACTTGTCGACCGCCGCGGCCACGGCGTGGAAGCCGCCATCCACGTGCAGGATCTCGCCGGTGGTCGCCGGAAACCAGTCGGACAACAAGGCCACGCAGGCCTGGGCCACGGGCCTGGCGTCGCCGGTGTCCCATCCCAGGGGTGCCCGGCCGGCCCACGCGGACTCCATCTTGTCGAAACCGGCGATGCCTTTGGCCGCGATCGTGCGCAAGGGGCCGGCGGACACGAGGTTGACCCGCACGTGGTGGCGCCCGAGGTCACGGGCCAGGTAGCGCGCCGTCGACTCGAGCGCGGCCTTGGCGACACCCATCCAGTCGTACGCCGGCCACGCCTGGCTGGCGTCGAAGTCGAGCCCGACCAGTGATCCGCCTCCGAACTCCATGAGCGGCAGCAGGGCCGTGGCGAGCGCCTTGAGCGAGTAGGCGGACACGTTGAGCGTGAGGGCCACGTCGTCCCACTCGGCGGTGAGGAAATTGCCGCCCAAACAGCTCGGCGGGGCAAACGCAACCGCATGAAGGACGCCGTCGACCCTGCCCCAACGTCCTCGTAGTTCGTCAGCCAACGCAGCAAGGTTGGCCGGGTCGGTGATGTCGAGCTCGAGCACGTCGGCTTCCACGGGAAGACGCCGGGCGGCGCGCTTGGTGAGGCTCATGGCGCGTCCGAACGAGGTCAGCACGACCTCGGCTCCTTGCTCCTGGGCCAGTCGGGCCACCGAGAAGGCGATGGACGACTCGCTCAGCACACCGGTAACCAGCACCCGCTTTCCCTCTAGCAACACGGCGGCCTTTCCTACAGTGGGGAGTTCGTGTGCTTCGCCGCCGAATGGCGGTCGGCGCGCTTCGTGCGCAGAGACGCCAGGCCCGCGACCAACGCCTTGCGGGTGTCGAGTGGATCGATGATCTCGTCGACATAGCCCCGCTCCGCCGCCATGGCCGGCGTGCAATGCCGGGCCATGTACTCAGCCTCCAGCTCAGCCTGGCGCTCAGCGCGTTCATCGTCGGCAAAGTCGGTGAGCTTGCGCCCATGAAGCACCTGCACCGCGCCGGGCGCGCCCATCACGGCAATCTCGGCATTCGGCCACGAGAGGCAAAGGTCGTTGCCAAGACCCCTGGAGTCCATGACGATGTACGCGCCCCCATAAGCCTTTCGCAGGACGATCGAGATTCGCGGGACAGTGGCAACGGCATAGGCGTGGACCAGCTCGGCGCCATGGCGAATCATCCCTCGCCACTCGAGGTCGCGGCCAGGTTGGAAGCCGGGACTGTCGACGAAGGTGATCAACGGCAGCCCGAACGCGTCGCAGCTCTGCACAAAACCGGCCGCCTTCTGGGAAGCGGCGATGTCGAGCGTGCCTGCTTTCTGGATCGGCTGGTTGGCGATGATCCCGACGGCGGCTCCGCCAAGCCGGGCGTAGCCGGTGACGACGTTCGCGGCGTGGGCAGCACGAACTTCGAGGAAGGACTCGGCGTCGGCGACGTCGTTGATGACGTCTCGGACGTCGTAGGAGGCGGTCGGTCGAGATGGAACCGCCATCGCCGCGGCTCGGGACGGACGGTCGCAGGGATCGTGGGTGGGCACGACCGGTGGGTCTTCGAGGTAGTTCGACGGCAAGTACGAGAGCAGGTCTTCGACTGCGGCCCGGGCATCGTCCTGATCGGTTACCAGCAACGAGGCCACGCCGCTGAGCCGGTCGTGGACCGAGGCGCCCCCGAGGTCTGAGCGGGTCATCGACACTCCGGTGAACTCGGCCACCGTGGCGGGGCCGCACACATAG
>JALZBN010000322.1 GCA_030947365.1 Actinomycetota bacterium | reverse complement strand
CGCATGTGGGCGCGCTTGGCACCGATCACCGAGCGCTTGAACTCGTCGTCGAGCTCCGAGTATCGCACCCGTTCCCCGGCAAAGGCCAGCAACACCGGGCCCAACTCGCTGCGCAGAAGATCGCGCAGGCCGGCGAGCATGCTCGTGAGGTCGGCTCGCACGTCGCCCGTGTCCGGCATGAAGTCGGCTCCGCAGGCGCACCTGTGAACGGCGGCGACGACCAGCTGCGACTTGCTCGGATGGCGGCGGTAGATCGTGGCCTTGCCGACACCGGCGCGCGCCGCTACCCCTTCGATGCTGACGCCCGCGTATCCGCCTTCGGCAAAGAGAGCCAGTGTCGCCGCGAAGATTGCCTCGTCACAGAGCGGGTCGCGCCGCCGCCCGGGGCCGGGCCGGTCGGCGGGCACGGTCTCGGTTGCATCGATCACGCGACACCTGCTGCGGCAGGCTCTGCATCCGAGACGACACTCGAGGGCGGCTCGTCGTCGGGGGCTCGCGCCGGCAGGAACAGGGCGACGCCCAGGGCGGCGAGTAGTGCCACGCCGGCGGCGACGACGCCGACAATATGGAGCCCACCGACGAATGCCTCGTGGGCCGCATGCACGATCTGGGCCGAGACCGACGGCGCCAGGGAGGACTGGTGGGCGACGGCGGTGGCCTGCCCGACGTTGTTCCCCGCGGCGCGCACCAGCGGTGGGGGTACCGCGCCGTTGAGCATGCGCGAGACCGACGACGTGAAGTGACTGGTCATGATCGAGCCGAAGACGGCGACCCCGACCGCGCCGCCCATCTGACGGGTGGTGTCGTTGACGGCGGACCCGACGCCTGCCTTGGCGCGGGGGAGTGATCCCATGATCGAGTCGGTGCACGGCGCCATGACGTTGGCCATGCCGAAGCCCATGAGCATGGTGACCCCGATCACGTGCCATGCGCTACTGCCCGGTTGGAAGGTGACGAATAACGCCATCGATGTCGAGACCATCACCAACCCGGTGGCGACCACGATCTTGTTGCCAAGCATTCTCACCCACACCGTGGAAAGTGGAGCGAACGTCATGATCACCGCCGCGGTCGGAACGAGCACGGCGCCGGCTTTCACGGTGGAGTAGCCGAGTACCGACTGGAGGTACTGCGTGATCAAGAAGAGCGTGCCGTAGAGCCCGAGGAACACGAGAGTGATGGCGCCGCTGGCCGCACTAAAGCGGGGATTCTGGAAGAAGTGCATGTCGAGCATCGGATGGCTGGAGCCCAACTCCCAAGCCAGAAACGCACCGAAGAGCACGACGCCGACAACGAATCCAGCGACGATCTCGGCGGAGCCCCAACCTCTCGTCGGCGCCTCGATGACCGACCACAGCAAGACGCCGAGAGCGAGGATCGACAGCACGGCGCCGAGGGGATCGAGGCGGCCCTGGGACGGGTCACGAGACTCGGGAACGAGGACGTAACCGAGCACGAGCCCGGCGATCACGATCGGCACGTTCACGATGAAGACCGATCCCCACCAGAAGTGCTCGAGGAGAAAGCCTCCGGTGATCGGCCCCAGCCCGAGTCCGAGCGCCGACACGCCCGCCCAGATTCCGATGGCTTTGGCCCGCTCGGCATGGTCGGTGAAGACGTTGGTGATGATCGAAAGGGTCGACGGCATGATGCACGCGCCGCCGATACCCATGATCGCCCGGGTGAAGATAAGCATGGTGGCCGAGGTGGCGAATGCCGAGAGGGTGGAGCCGATGCCGAACACCGCGAGGCCGACGGCCAAGAACCGGTAGCGGCCGAATCGGTCGCCCAGGCTCCCAGCGGTCAGCAGCAGGCCGGCGAACACGAGCGTGTACGCGTCGACGATCCACTGCAGCTGGCTGGCTGACGCGCCGAGGCCTCCCTGGCCGGTTGGGTGGGCGAGCGTGGGGATCGCCACGTTGAGGATGGTGTTGTCGAGCACGATGACGATCAGGCTGATGCACAGCACCAGCAACGTCAGCCACCGGCGCCGGTAGGCAACTTCCGGGTCTTGGATCGTTTTTCGCATGGAACGGAATTGTAATCCCGATACAAGACGGTGCCGGATCGATTTTAGTCATGTACCCAATTCCTGTAGCGCGCCCAAGCCACACAGGAGTTCGTCGGCGACGCCGTAGGCCATATAGGGCCGCTGGTGGCGTCGGGGGCGGCGGTGCTGATCATGACCGCGAGCGACGACCCCCTGGTGCTGGGCGAGTGCCTGGAGGCTGGAGCGGCCGGCATCTTCTCGAAGGCCGAGCCGTTCGAGACGTTGG
>JALZBN010000069.1 GCA_030947365.1 Actinomycetota bacterium | reverse complement strand
GTCTTCGACTGCGGCCCGGGCATCTTCCTGATCGGTTACCAGCAACGAGGCCACGCCGCTGAGCCGGTCGTGGACCGAGGCGCCCCCGAGGTCTGAGCGGGTCATCGACACTCCGGTGAACTCGGCCACCGTGGCGGGGCCGCACACATAGGCGAACGCCTCGCTCGTCATGACAACATGGTCGGCGAGCCCGAGCAGCAACGCCGGGCCGGACACGCACGGACCGACGACCGAGAAGACGATCGGCACGGCACCGGAGGCCTCGCTCAACGCCGCTGCCGTCTTTCCCCACGCATGGAGTGACGGAAGGCCCTCGTAGACATCGGCGCCCGACGTGGCGAGCTCACCGACAATCGGCACGCCGAGTTCGAGCGCCATTCGAACGGCTCGCTCGATGACATCACCTTCCACCGGGCCGATAGCGCCGCGGTGCTTACCGCCCCCCAACGCGAACCAGGCCACCCGGCGCCCGTCGACTTCAGTGAGCGACGCAGTGGCTGCCCCGCCCCGGCTACCGCCGAGGGCAACGGCCGGGCTCATGAGGGAGGGGCCAGGACCAGTGAAGCGTTATGGCCGCCGAAGCCGAAGGAGTTCGAGACGACCGGAGCGGCAGCGAGTTGGCGGGGTTCGCCCGCCACGACGTCGATTGCCAGTTCGGTGTGGTCGTGGTTCGCCGTCGGCGGTACCTTGCCGTCGCGCATTGCCAGCACCGACGCGACTGCCTCAGCCGCCCCGGCGGCACCAATGAGATGCCCAATGGCGCCTTTGGCTGACGTCACGGGGATGTTCCTCTCTCCGAACACCTTGATGATGGCCTCGGCCTCGGCCGCATCGTTGAGCTCTGTCGACGTGCCGTGGGCGTTGACGTGACCGATGTCTGAAGCCTGCAGGCCGGCATCGGCGATCGCGAGCTGCATGCAGGCAGCGGCGCCCTCGCCACCCGGCGACGGAGCAGTGACGTGGTAGGCGTCGGCGTTGCGGCCGTACCCGGCGACCTCCCCGTAGATGTGGGCGCCGCGAGCCTTGGCATGGTCCCATCGCTCGAGGACGAGGAAACCGGCACCCTCGCCAATGACGAAGCCGTCGCGATCGTCGTCGAATGGCCGCGACGCGCGCTGGGGATCAGCGCTGCGGCGGCTCAAAGCGTCCATCCGGGCGAACGAAGCCAAGGCAATCGTGGTGACCGCAGCCTCGCTGCCTCCAGCGAGGACGACATCGGCCGACCCTTCCCGTACGAGTCTGGCGCCTTCGCCGACCCCGTGACTGCCGGCCGCACACGCGGTGGCGATGCAGAAGTTCGGGCCGGTCCATCCGAGCTTCATGGCGATCGTTGCCGCCGTGGCGTTCGCCATCATCATGGGCACGAGGAACGGGCTGACCCGGGTGGGGCCCCGCTCGAAGAGCACGACCTCTTGCTGCTCCTGGGTCAACAGGCCGCCGACGCCGGTGCCGGCCACGACTCCACAACGGGCCGGATCTACCCCGGGATCACCCGCGTCGGCCAACGCGTCGGCCGCCGCCGCGAACCCCAACTGCGTGACACGGTCGGCGCGCCGGGCCTCCTTGTGGTCGAAGTATCGGTCGACTGCGAAGTCGGAGATCTCGCACGCGAACTGCACCGGGAAGTTGGTGACGTCGATGCTCTTGATCGGCCCCGCGTTGGAGCGTCCGGCGAGCAATGTCGACCAGAAGGTCTCCACATCGCAGCCGGCCGGCGTCTTCACGCCGATGCCGGTGATGGCAACGCGATGGCGCGAGAAAGTTTCAGTCACCACTAATCCCGGTCTCGGTGCGCTCCCCTGCGGTCTCGATCACCAGGGTGGCAGCCTCGCCGGCGGTGGTGATGCCTTCGAGCTTCTCCTCGGGTATCGAGATGTCGAAGCGCTCCTCGATGGCCATGACGACCTCAACGAGGTCGAGGCTGTCGGCGTCGAGATCTTCTTTGAACCGGGCGTCCTCGGTGACCTTGGCCTTGTCGACGCCGAGAACCTCGGCCGCGACGTCACCAAGCTGGTCGAGGACTTCCTGGCGATTCATCTCAATGTCCTCCTCTGGTGGCACAAGTGCACACCGAACTCGATTTGCAAGAAACCTTCTAACGACCCAGAACCTTCTGACGACCCAGAACCTTCTGACGACCCAGAACCTTCTGACGACCCAAGCTACTAATGACCCATTCCGAGGCCACCGTCGACGGGCACGACTGCGCCAGTGACGTAGCCTGCCGCGTCCGAACAGAGGAACGCCACCACAGCGGCGACCTCTTCAGGTGTGCCGAACCTCCCTAACGGTACCTGACCGGTCATTGCTACCCGCTGATCTTCAGTGAGGACGTCGGTCATCGCGGTGGTGATCGGCCCTGGGGACACCACGTTGGCGGTGACATTGCGGCTGGCAAGCTCGCGCGCGACGGCTCGGGTGAGACCGATGAGACCCGCTTTGGCCGCTCCATAGTTGGCCTGGCCGGCTGATCCCGTCATGGCCGCGACCGAACTCACTGCGACAATGCGCCCGAATCGGGCCCGGACCATGCCCGGCGAGGCGCGCCGGATGGCATGAAACGCGCCGTCGAGGTTCGTGCGCACGACCGCTGACCACTGCTCGTCGCTCATCCGCATTATCAGGCCGTCGCGCGTTATGCCGGCATTCGCCACGAGGACTTCTACCCGGCCCAACTCGGCCTCGACCTGCGAGAACGCAGCGTCGACCGCGCCAGGGTCGCTCACATCGACCTGGACCGCCAGTGCTGCCCCGCCGACAGCCTCGACCGACGAGCAGGTGTCGGCAGCGGCAGCTGAGTCGGAGGCGAAACCGACGGCTACCCGGTGCCCGTCAGCAGCGAGGGCGAGCGCACAGGCCCGCCCGATACCGCGAGAGCCGCCAGTAACAAGCGCAACCCGACCCCCCACTATGTGCCCCCCACTATGTGGCCCCCACTATGTGCCCCAGCGTAAGAGGGCGCTGGCCCAGGCCATGCCGGCACCGAAGCCGGAGACGAGCACGAGGTGACCCGGCTGCAACCTGCCGCTATCGGCCGCCTCTGCCAAGGCAATGGGGATCGAGGCTGCTGACGTGTTTCCGTACCTGTCGATGTTCACGAAGGTGCGATCGGAAGGGATGCCCAGGCGCGACGCGGCGGCGTCGATGATGCGGACGTTGGCCTGGTGGGGGACGAAAAGATCGACGGCTGTCGCGTCGACTCCCACCTGGCGGAGCGTGGCCGCGGACGATTCGACGATGGCCCGCACGGCGCGCCGGAAGACCTCCTGGCCCTCCATCTTCAAGAAGTTCATCCCGCCAGCCAGAGTTTCCGCCGTCGTCGGCATACGACTACCTCCCGCAGGGATGGCGAGGAGGGATGCGGCCGAGCCGTCACAGCCAAGATCCCAAGCCAAGAGCCCGGCGCCCTCGCCATTCTCTGCCCCGGCGGGTACGAGCACCACCGCGCCGGCGCCATCACCGAAGAGCACGCAGGTGGAGCGGTCTTGCGGATCGGCCACCCGGCTCAGGGTCTCGGACCCGATGACAAGGACGGCGTCGAGCCCCCCCGTTGACAACATGCCAGCGGCTATCACCAGGGCGTAGACGAAGCCCGAGCAGGCGGCGTCGATATCGAACGCGCCGCAGCGGAGGCCGAGCCCGTCCTGCACGAAAGCTGCGGTGGGAGGTATTGGCTGCTCCGGCGTACAGGTGGCGACAATGCAGCAACCAATGTCTGCGGGGCTGAGATTGGCCGACTTGATGGCGGCCGCGCCGGCCTCGATGGCCAGGCTGGCGGTCGTTTCGTTCTCGCCCGCGATTCGCCGCTCCCGGATTCCGGTGCGCTCGACGATCCACGCGTCGCTCGTATCCACCCGCTTGGCCCAGTCGTCGTTCGTGACCCGCTGTTCGGGCAGGGCGATGCCCCACCCGGCGATCGCGGCACGACCGCCCGGCGCGGGCCGGAACTGGTGCGCGGGAACCTCCGCAGGGTCGACGATCACGCTGTTGCTCGCAACGTCACGCGCAATATCACTCGCCGAGCTGTCACTCGCCGAGCTCAGCCAACGCGAAGCCAGGCGACCGGCTGCCCTTCGCGGACCCGCTCACCTGTATGCGCCATCAAACCGATCAGTTGGCCGCCGAAAGGACTCTTGACAGGCGTCGAGTGACCCACGCCGTCGACGAAACCGATCACCTGCTCCTCGACAACGGCCTCATCGGACCCATTTCCGTTGCCCTCAACCGGGCGAAAGCGTCCGGGGGCGGGCGCGAGGATGACTCGCTCGGGTACGACAGGACGTTCGCCGTGGACCATGGCGAGTTCCATTCTATGCGACCTCCATCTTCGGGGCCCTTTCGAGGCCGGTTACGTCGTCTGGCTCACTCACGTTCTGAACCTGCAGTCCCGGCACCGTGCGCCGAGCCAGCCCAGCCAGCACTCCACCGGGTCCGACCTCGAGGAACGAGTCCGCGCCGAGGTCGACCAGCATCATCATCGACTCCCGCCACCGCACTCGGCGAACGAGGTGGTCGCCCAACTGCAGGCGCCATCCGTCGTCGCCCGGATGGGAGCAAGCGTCGAGGTTCGACACCACAGGGGCGGACCCAGGCTCGAAGGCCACGCCGTCGAGGATCGGCAACAGTGCCTCCCGGGCCTCGGCCATGAGTGGGGTGTGGAACGCGCCGCCGACATTGAGGGGTATTACCCGTTTCACACCGACTTCAGCGGCCCGTTGCGTGGCTGCGGCCACGCCAGCGGGTGTGCCGCCGATGACCACCTGGCCGGGGGCGTTGTCATTGGCGACCCAGCACTCTGCGGCGTTGGCACAGGCCTCCTCGGCCTGTTCTACGGAGCCAATGAGCGCCGCCATCCTTCCCGGATGCCGGTCGGCGGCAGCCTGGGTGCAGTCGGCCCGTTGCGCCACCAATCGCACCCCGTCCTCGAGGTCGAGGATGCCGGCGGCGACAAGTGCAGTGATCTGACCAAGAGAGTGACCGGCGAAGGCGACGGGAAGGGCGCCGGCCAGAGGACCGCTCGGGTCGTTGATTTGGCTGCGCAGCGCCTCCCACGCGACCAGCGACGTCAGCATGACCGCGAGCTGAGCTTCTCGGGTGCGGGCGAGCTCCGGCTCCGGCGCGTCGAGCAGCAGCCGGCCGACAGGCTCGCCGAGGACGGCTTCGGCCGTTTCCACGATTGACCAGGCCGGATGGGCGCGCCACCGCTCGCCCATCCTCGGTACTTGGGTTCCCTGACCGGGAAACAGCACGGCAATGCCCACGCCCTGCCTCACTCTCGGGAGTAGGGGTTCTGACCGGGCTTCGGACCGATTGGTTACAAAGCGCCTGATGATTCGCCGTCGAGCCCGGCGCGGAGCTCGGCGACGAAGCGTGCCGCGCCCTCGGGTCCACTGCCTTCGAGCAGGCGCCGGACCAGAGCTGAGCCCACGATCACCCCATCGGCGTATTCGCACGCCTCCACCGCCTGCTCTGGCGTGGAGACACCGACGCCGATGAGTACGGGCTTGTCGGTCGCCGCCCTGAGGCGCTTGCCCATCAAGGTTGCCGAAGCGGCCAGACCCGTTCGCTCCCCCGTCACTCCCATCACACCGACCCCGTAGACCCAACCGCGCGATCGCTGGCAGATCTGGACCAGGCGATCATCGTCGGTCGTCGGCGCAGCCAGCAGGATGGTCTCGACGCCAGCCTCGCCGGCAGCGGCGGCCCAGTCGTCGAGCTCTTCCAGCGGCAGGTCGGGAACGATGGCGCCAGCGATGCCGCTTGCGGCAAGCGCGCCGGCAAACTCACCGAGCCCGGCGCGAAAGACGAGGTTGTAATAGGTCATCACCGTCAGCGGAACGTTCAGGTGAACTTGGGCGATCTCGGCCAGGATCTGGGTGGGCGTCACGCTTCTTGCGAGCGCCCGCGCCGAGGCCTCCTGGATGACGGGACCGTCCATCACCGGATCGGAGAACGGAATTCCGATCTCGATGGCATCCGCCCCCGCTGCAGCGACGGCTTCAACCGTGGAAACCCAGTCGTCGTCGAGGCCACCGGTGACGTACGGGACCAGCAACTTGGCGCCGGCATCCCGGCGAGCCCGCAGTGCCGACTCCAGAGGGCCAGCGGAGGAGATGGTCATCCGGTGAGGTCGGGCATCAAGCCCATGACCTGGTCGACGTCTTTGTCGCCGCGGCCGGACAGGGTCAGCAGAACCGCGGATCCGGCGGCCAGCTCCCCAGTGGCCGCGGCGCGTACGATCCATGCCAGGCCGTGGGCCGGCTCAAGGGCGGGAATGATGCCCTCGGTTCGGGACAGGAGCCGGAAGGCGTCGAGCACCTCGGCGTCGGCCGCCGAGGCGTAGGTCACCCGCCCCAGAGCAGCCAGATGCGCGTGCTCTGGACCGATACCGGGATAGTCGAGACCGGCCGAGATCGAGTGCGCCTCCTCGACCTGACCGACATCGTCCTGTAGGAGCAGCGACTTCGACCCGTGGACGACCCCGGGCACACCGAGACCGATCGAGGCACCGCCTGCGGCTTGGACCCCAACGAGCGTGGCCCCGGTGTCGACGAACCCCGCAAATGTGCCGGCGGCATTGGAC
>JALZBN010000321.1 GCA_030947365.1 Actinomycetota bacterium | reverse complement strand
CTCGAGATCAGCAGCGTTGCGGGTCTTGTTCGCCACCACGATGATCCGCGCCGCAACCTTCCGCTCCACCATGACCTCAGCTGCAGTCCGCGCCACCTCGATGGACTTGTGCGATGGCTCGGTCACCAGGAGCACGACATCGAGAGAGCCTTCCGACATCCGACTGAGATTTCCAAGCCCGGCCTCCATGTCGGCGATCACTGCTCGCTTCGCGCTCTCGAGCTCGCCGAGCAACTGCTCTGGCGAAATGCCGCAGCACTGGCAGCCCGATTGAGGCTTGTCGATCTTGGTGACAACGGCGATGCGCACCTTGTCGGGGCCGGTGGTTCCGAAGCGGACGATCGCCTCCTCGGCCGTGGGGGCGTGCTCCTCTTTGCCCTCGTCGAGGGCCTGCCGGATCGCCGCCAGGTCTTCGGTGCGCTCGATACCCAAGCCCAACGATATTCCCAGATTGGGGTTGGAATCACAGTCGACGGCAATCACCTCCCAGCCTTCGCGGGCTAGGGCACGAGCGAGCACGCCCGATGTTGTCGTCTTGCCGCTGCCGCCCTTGCCCATCACTGCGATCTTCATGTGCTCTCCTCGAGCCAGGTCGTGAACTTGTCAATGGCCCCCACCGCCGGCGAATCTGGGGCGAAATCGATCGGCGCAAGACCACGGCGCTCGGCCTCGGCCAGGCTGTCATCGTAGGGGATGCTCGCAATCAACGGCAGGGCAACCATCTCCCGCGCTCGGTCGATGTCCGCTTGCGCCCTCACCTTGTTCACGACCAGGTGGGTGGCCACACCGTGCAGACGCCGGGCGGTGAGCAATCCCTTAGCAGTGGGCTCGACCACAGCGATCCGGATGGGCGCGAAGTCGGCCCACCCGAAGATGGGCTGGCGGGTGCCGGCTGCGAGGTCGCCGACCATGGCCCAGCCAGGCCGGCGAAACCGCTCGATGACGTGGCGGAAGATCACTGTCGACTCGGGCTTCACGTGGTCGGGGAGCTTGCCGAGCTCGAGCAGGCGAACCCCGTCCGGCGCCACGACGGCATAGGTATCAACCAGGTGCGCCGCCCCGGCTCCCTTCTTCACCTTCCAGTACCGGCGCCGCTTCCCCTGGACGATCTCGGCGAGCCCTAACGGGAGTCGGGCGGGACCCGGTGGAGCGCCGAGTGAGAATGCCAGCCCGGGAACGGTGTCGATGTCGAGAGCGAGCACCGGCCATCCACGCCGGGCGAGTTGGCGCGCGATGGTGCCGGCGATGGCCGACTTGCCGCTGCCGCCTTTACCGATCAGGGCCACGCGCAGGCGGCGCGGGTCCCCCCCAGTCACGCTCGCTGGGTCACCCCCGGCCGATCAGCATCGTCTGAGTCATTGTCCTCGCGGATCGTGGGCGGAGCTTGGCGCGCCTCATCTTCTTGTACCGGTCGGGGCCTCGGCCTGCCCGAGTAGTCGACGCCCTCGGCCGAGCCCGTGGCGTCGGCCTCGGTTGGCTCGGGAGACCATGGCCGACTCACCTCGGGCGGGGTGGCCGGCCGCCCCGGCTCCGGAGTATTGGGCCCCCCACCTTCTTGGTCGCGGGGCAGCTCACCGCGGGCGATCTTCTTGGCCTCCTCGACGATGCTCCCGCCGCTCCAACTGTCGGGGTGCATCGGATTGTGCTCGTCTTCCTGCGACTTGCTTCCCGGGTCCGCACTCGTGTTGCGCTGCAACCGCTCCTCGCGGCCCTCGTCCGGCGTGTCGTCGTCATTATCGTCAGCCACGTGCTTGCCCTCCCGTTGGGATCTCGGACAGCGCCATCGTCGCACAGTGCGCAGCCGCTATTGGCCTGGCGCACCTAGATGGAGTGGGGGCGAACCGGGTCTGACGTGCATCCGGATGCGCAGCGCCAAGGGTTCTGGTCGGCGGAAACGTGCGAGATGACTCTGCCCCGCACCCACGGCTGGTATCAGGCGTGCACCCCGAGTGCGAAGTCGGTCTCTCCCCGCTCGGCGAGCAGTGCGAGGAACCGGGTCATGGTCACCTCCGACACCGCAGCCTGGCGCCGCTCGAAGGCTTCGAAGGCGTCGCGCTCCGTCGCCCACTCATCGACGGTGACGAAGTGGACGGTTTCGCGGACGTCGCGCAGCAGCCGCCGCCCGCGAAAGCCGGGCGCCTCCTCCAGCTCGCGCGTGAATACGTTCTGGCTCTCGATGTACTCGTCGACGCAGACCGGTTTCACGAACGCCTCGGCGATGAGGAAGAAGGGGAGCGGAGCGTCGGGCGCACGCCGCTCCACACCGGGCCGCACCGGCGCGCGGCCACCCAG
>JALZBN010000068.1 GCA_030947365.1 Actinomycetota bacterium | reverse complement strand
GCCGTCGGACAGGTCGAGCACGCGCAGCGCGAGGTGGATGTTGTCGCCATGCTCGGCGTGCTGCAGCGCAAGGAGTCGCGAGTCGCGCGATATCCCGGCGATCTCGACGAGCTCGGGGTGATGGTGGATCACCCGCGCCGGCGCGCCGCGGTCTGATGCGTAAACGCTGTAGCCCTCGTCGTCTGCGGTGCCAGCGACGATGGTGCCGTCAGACGCGATGGCCAATCCGGTCGTCCACGCGTCGGGGACGCCTTGCAGGAGTGGTCGCCGGTCGCCCCCGACACCTTCGCCGTCACCGTCACCGTCGAAGGGCTCGACCATCCAGCGCCCAACCTCGTCGCCGGTGGCGTCGTGGAACCACACGACGCCCGCGCCATCAGGAGTCGGCGCGCCGCCGGGGACACCAATCGGGTCGTCGGTGACCTGGCGGCGAAAGCCGGTCGCGCGGTCCCAGGCGTAGACCTGCCAGGCGCCACTCTCGTTCGACGCGAGGGTGAGCCGTTGCGGCGCGTCTTTGGCCCAATGCGGAAACGAGATCCTGGGGGCGCGAAAGCGCTGCTCCCAAACCGGGAGTTCCTCGCTCAAGCGACGACCAGGTTGAGAAGCTTGGGCGGCCGGGCAACCACTCGCGTTGGCTCCCGGCCGTCGAGCGCGCCGGCGACCTTGGCTGACGCCAGGGCCAACCGCTGCATCTCGGTCTCGTCGACGTCGGGACTGACCTCGATGCGGTCGCGCACCTTTCCGTTCACCTGCACGACCATGGTCTCGGTGACGGCGCTGACGAGCACCGGATCGGCCTCCGGCCATGACTGCGAGTGGACGAGCGCGCCCTCGCCGTGGCGCTGTTCCCACAACTCAGCCGTCACGTGCGGTGCCATCGGCGCCATCATCAGCAGCAGGTTGTCGACGGCGAAGTCGAGGTCGTCGCCAGCGGCTCCGCCTTGCACCGCTTTGTAGAGCAGGTTGGTGAACTCCATGCAGGCGGCGACCGCGGTGTTGTAAGACCAGCGATCGAGCTCGTCGCTGATTCGAGCGATGAACTGGTGGGTGGCGCGCCGTAGCTCGGCCACGTCGCCGGCGGGCCCCGCCCGTACCTCTCCTGTTGCCAGCCGCCAGACTCGCGACACGAACCGGGCGCAGCCGTCGATCACCTCGTCGGTCTGCTCACCCCAGTCGAAGTCGTCGGCCGGAGGCCCGACGAAGAGGTGGAACAGTCGCAGAGCATCGGCGCCGACACTGTCGAAGTATTTCTCAGGACTCACCAGGTTGCCCTTCGACTTCGACATCTTGGTGCCGTCCATGCGAATCATGCCCTGGGTGAACAGCCGCCGGAACGGCTCCCGCAGATCCTTCGGCGCCACCCCCAGGTCGGCCAGCGCCTTCATGAAGAACCGGGCGTACATCAGGTGGAGGATGGCGTGCTCGATGCCACCGATGTACTGGTCGACCGGCAGCCAGTGGGCGGCGGCGCTGGGGTCGAATGGCACGGTTTCGTTCCACGGGTCGGCGAAGCGCAGGAAGTACCACGACGAATCGACGAAGGTGTCCATGGTGTCGGTCTCGCGCGTCGCTGGCTTCCCACATTGGGGGCACGTGGTGTTGAGGAAGCCCTCGTGGAAGCGCAGCGGCGACTCGCCGGTGGGGCGGAACTCGACGTCGTCGGGAGCGAGGACGGGCAACTGGTCGTCGGGTACCGCCACGACGCCGTGGTCGGGGCAGTAGACCATCGGGATCGGGCAACCCCAGAACCGCTGCCTCGACAACAGCCAATCGCGCAGCCGGTAGTTGACCGTGCGCCGGCCGATGCCTTTCGCCTCCAGGAAGTCGATGGCCTTGGCGATGGCTTCGGTCTTGGCCAGCCCGTCGAGCCACTGGCTGTTGATCGCCGGACCATCGCCCGTGTAGGCCTCTCCGTCCCAACCCTCGGGCGGTTCGACCGTGCGCACGATGGGCAAGCCGTGGGCCTGGGCGAAGTCCCAGTCGCGCTGGTCTTCGCCGGGAACGGCCATGATCGCGCCGGTGCCGTAACCCATGAGCACGTAATCGGCCAGATAGACCGGCACCGACTCGCCGTTGAACGGGTTGACGACTCGCGAGCCGGTGAAGACGCCACGCTTGGTGATCTCGCCTTCGGCTGACTGGCGCTCGACGTCGCTCTCCATGCTGACCCGCGCGACGAAGGTTTCCACTGCTTCGCGTTGTTCGTCGGTCGTGAGACCTTCGACCAACGGGTGCTCGGGTGCCATGACCGCGTAGGTCATACCGAATGTCGTATCCGGTCGGGTGGTGAACACACGAAGGTTGAGGCCGGCGCGCCCTTCGACGGCCAGGTCGAACTCCGCGCCTTCGGATCGCCCGATCCAGTTGCGCTGCATGGTCTTGACCCGCTCGGGCCAGTCGAGCTGGTCGAGGTCGTCGAGCAGCTGATCGGCGTAGTCGGTGATCTTGAAAAACCACTGCTCGAGGTCTCGCTTGGTGACGGTGTCACCCGAGCGCTCACACGTGCCGTCGGCCAACACCTGCTCGTTGGCCAGCACGGTCTGGCAGCCGGGGCACCAGTTGACGGGGGCCTTCTTGCGGTAGGCGAGGCCGGCTTCGTAGAAACGCAGGAAGATCCACTGGGTCCAGCGGATGTAGGCGGGGTCGTGGCTTCTGACTTCGCGCCGCCAGTCGTAGACCGCGCCGAGCCGCTCGAGTGACGCCTTCAACTCCACGATGCGCGCGTCGGTGAACTCGCGTGGATGCACGCCCGTTTTGATGGCCGCGTTCTCCGCCGGCAGCCCGAAGGAGTCGAACCCGATGGGGGACAGAACGGCTTTGCCCTTCATCGTCTCGTGCCGCACGACGAGGTCGCCGAAGGTGTAGTTCCGCACATGCCCTTGGTGCGCCGCGCCGCTCGGATAGGGGTACATGCAGAGGCAGTAGAACTTCGGGCGGGGATCGTCGTTGTCGACCTCGTAGGTGCCCGCGGCGCGCCAGCGTTGCTGCCACTTGGTCTCAACGGCGCGCACGTCGTAACCCTCAGCCATGGGGGGATGGTACCGGCGCGGCGCGAGCTCACCGGCGGGCTTAATGACGTACCCCCCTTGTATTCTGGGTCCTGATGTGCACGACCTGTGAGAGGTACGAGGTGCGGACGGCTGATACGGTGAAAGGCCAAGGGCCAGTAGCTCAGCCTGGTAGAGCGCCACACTGGCAGTGTGGATGTCGGCGGTTCGAGTCCGCCCTGGTCCACTTACCATTCATTAGCCCCTACGTCCTCGGTGGCCTTGTGGCCGGAGAAGGCTGTTTTTGCATCACCCGGCAAGTTCAGAGGTTCAAGGAGTACCGCCGGTAGCTTGAGCGGCGAGGCGCTCCACGCCCGCGCCGGCGAACCTGTAGCCGCGCCCTGGCGATGTCACGATCGCGCCGCCGGCTGGTCCCAGCTTGCGCCGCAGGCGGCCGATGGTCACTTCCAGCACGTGGGGGTCTGCGCCGGCTGCGCCCCAGGCCCGCACGAGCAGGGTCGAGCGCGACACGACCGCGCCGGGACGCGCCGCCAACGTATCGAACAATGATCGTTCCAAAGGCGTGAGCTCGGCCCGCACTCCTCCCACCTCGATCACCGATCCTTGGACGACGAGCTCGACGTCGTCCACGACATATACCCGGCGCCGAGATTCGAAGTGCTCGCTGATGGTGCGCACCAACAACCCGAGGCGACCGACATCGGGCGCCAGTGGCATGTCGATGCCCTCCTGGCGCGCTCCCTCGGCGCAGACCGGTCCAACGCATGCCGCCGTCATCCCGCCATTGCAGGCCGCAAGCAACTGGTCGGCCAGGCCGTTATTGCCCGCTATCGCAAAGAGGTTGTGCACTGCCGGCGCGCTCGTGAAAGTGATGGCGTTGAGACGGCCGACACACGCTTCCTCGATGAGGCGCAGCGCCGGCCGTGGGTCGTCGGGTAGGCGCCAGCGGTAGACGGGCACGGCCACGACCGTCGCGCCGGCCGCGCCGAGTGTCGCGCCGAGCCGCGGACTGGCCAGGCCGTGCTCCTGGATCGCGACGACGCAGCCTGCCAAGGGCTCATCCAACAGCCTCGACTGCAAGGCCTCCATCTGCTCGGTCGGTGACCGCTGCCAGACCGGAAGCCCGACCGCTTCGACCGCGCCGGCCGCCTTCGGACCGCGTGCGATGACCTTGGTCGCCGCCAGCGCGCCGAGCAACGAGTCGCTCAGACCCGAGGCGGAGGCGGCCTCGAGCCAGGCCCGCATCCCGATCCCTGTCGTGGCCACGAGATAGTCGGGCGGCCGCTCGATCAAGGCCAGCGTGGCGCGCCGGAGGTCTTCGTCCGAACCCAGATACAGGGTGCTGATGGTCGGCCCGTGCAGCACGGTCGCGCCGCGGCGCGTGAGCAGTTCCGCCTGCTGCTCCCACCGCCGGTCCGCGGTGATGCCGATGGTGAAGCCGTCGAGAGGGCCGAGTGACATGAGTACCTCATCCTTACCCTCGTAGGTGACGGCGATTGTCGTCCGGCATGCAGAGTGCGAGAAGACTTCCTGATGCGATCCTTACCTGCTCACATCCCGACGTCGGGCCCTGTGCGTCATTCGTCGCTCCCGGTTCACCGAGCGGCAACTCGAGGAACACACCAACGCAGTTGGATGGAGCCCATGGCAGTCGCCGACATTCCCAAAGCCAAGCGCTCAGGCCTCCACGTCGATCTCGAGCGGCTCGCCGCCGAGGGTGACCATTGGCTCACGCCCGAAGACCGCTACGCGCTCAAGACTCATGGCGTGTGCGCCCAGGCCCAAGAGCGCGTCTTCATGGTGCGAGTACGGATTCCCGGAGGAGTCCTGCCCGCCACCCAGGCTCGGGGACTGGCGCGCCTTGCGAGGAAGTACTCACCCGACTGGGTTCATCTGACAACGCGCCAGAACGTCGAGTTCCACTGGGTCTCCGACCGCTCCGTGCCCGAGCTGCTGACCAAGATCGAACGACTCGGACTGTCGACTCGATCGGCGTGTGGCCACACGTTGCGCAACGTGATGGCGTCGGAGGATGCCGGTGTCGGTCTCGACGAGCCCTTCGATTGCCTCCCCGACGCCCGGGCGGTGTCCGATGCCGTGGTCGCCCGGTCCGCAACCCTGAACTGCGAGCTACCCGGTCGACTGAATCTGTCGTTCGGCGGCTCACCGCGCTGTCGTGACGACGCCATGGTCAACGACGGTGGCTTCGTGTCCGTCGTCGTGGACGGCGAGGCGGGCTACGAGCTGTGGGCCGGTGGGAGCCTCGGCAAAGCTCCGCAACTGGGAACCAAGGTTGCCGACTTTGTTCCGAGGACCGACGTGCTCGCGGCCGCGGAGGCGCTCATCGACGTCTACGTCGCCCATGGCGACTTCGACACTCCGAGCAAGGGCCGGCTCAAGTTCGCCCTTGAGCGACTGGGCCCGCACGGTTTCCAGGAGGCATGGGAGGCAGCCTTTGCCAAGGCCAGGATGCGCCCCCACGATCCGCCGCAGCCGGTGGAGATCCTTGGCGAGGCGGACAGGGTTGCCGTTCTGTCAGCCGTGCCGTCGGGCGGATGGTCCGTCGGGGTGCGGCCCGAACGTCATGTCGGGTTCGCGACGGTGACGATCCACGTCGCCATGGGCGACCTCGGCGGGGCCGACCTCGACCTCATCGCCAACGTGGCTGAGGCTCACTCCGACGGGGCGGTCACGATCAACCGTGACCAGAACATCCTGCTGCGCAATGTGGCGGTGTCGTCGGTCGACGACGTCCGCCAAGGTCTGCTCCGCCGAGGTCTTCGGATCTTGGGGGAGGACGACTCCGGTGCCGTGCGAGCGTGCACAGGGTCGGCGGTGTGCGCCCTAGGGATCACGACTGCACCCGAGGCAGGAGTGGGCCTACTCGACAGTCGGGCCCTGGCCCGCAACTCGTCGTTGAGGGTGCACATCTCCGGCTGTCCGAATTCGTGCGCGCAGCACCAGGTGGCCGACATCGGTCTCGCTGGCTCGAAGGTCAGGGTTGGCGGACGGACTCGCGACGGCTACCAAGTCTTCCTTGGCGCCGACCTCGCAGAGCGTCGCCTCGGTGAAGTGGTCGGACGGGTCGCGGCAACCGATGTGGGCGCGGCGACCGACGCCATCGTCGGTGTTTGGGAGTCGTCCCGTCGCGCCGGTGAGACCCTGGGACAGACCGTGCATCGCCTCGGCGCGGATGCCGTGGCTGGTCACCTTGAAGCGACGATGGCCGAGCGCTGGGCGAGCGGGCCAGAGCTACCCGAGGATCCGACCGTGGCCGCCGCGGAGGAGACCCGGCTGCCGGCGATGGCGGCTGTCGGGGGCGGCTGACCCGTCCGGCTGACCCTCCGCCTGACCCTTCAGCCTGACCGGTCAGCCCGACCGTTAGGCGGAACGATCGCGGGCCAGTGCCTTGAACTGGCACTGCGACCACCACTCGCCGGCCGGGTGATACAGCTTCACGAACTGATCGTGAGCCTTGCACCATCCGTAGGCGAGGTCGGGCTCTTCGGGTTCGAAGTGCGCACAGTCACGACAGTCGCGATGCACGACGTTGCGCGACGCGGCGATGCCTTCAAGGCTGTCACTCACGGCAGCTCAACCTCCTCAGTGGGGATACG
>JALZBN010000320.1 GCA_030947365.1 Actinomycetota bacterium | reverse complement strand
TACCTGGTGTTCGCGGCGGTCACCTGGTCGGTGTACCTCCGCCGGCGCGCCGAGGCGGTTTAGCGAGGATTCAGCCGCCGGGAGCGGCGGGCTCCTGGGTGTACTGGTACACGGTGGCGGCGAGACGGCAGCGGTCTTCGGCCGCTCGCAACTCGGAGGCGATGAGGGCGTTGCTGCTCTCGAACTCGGCCGGAAGCTGCGCACCCAGCGCGTCCTTCGCTTTCCCCGCGGGCAGTTGGTCGAGGATGCGCTTGAGCGCGTCGTTCTGCTCCTTGAGCTGCTGGGTGGCTTGCGCGGCCCGAGCCTGGGCGTCGGCCAAATACTTGGTCTTGCACAGGTCTTGGTCGGCCGTGATCGACTTGAGGGCCTCGGCGTTCGCCGCCGCCACTGCCTGGGCGTCTTGTGCCGCCTTCGCTTGGCGCTGGCGCTCGGCCTCGTCGACGGGCTGGGCCTGCGTCTTTTTGGTCGTGCCCGTCGAGTCGGAGGAGTCGACAGTGAGCGCGCCGACGATTCCGCCGAGCAGGACGACGACGATTGCGCCGGCCAGGATGCCCGTCACGATCCTGTCCGTTGCTTGTAACCGTGAACTCATGTCCCCTGAATGGTACCCAGGGATTTCTTATGATGATCGCCGCCGGAGTGAAACCCCATGAGATCCCACAAGAGTCGCCACAGGGTCGCTATAGTTTCCCCATGGCTGATGAAGATATTCGCTGGATGAGCACCGGAGCGGCAGCCAGCCGGTTGGGCGTCACCGTTCGCACGCTCTACCGGCTCATCGATGAGAGTCAACTGCCGGCATACAAGTTCGGTCGGGTGATCCGCCTCCAAGAGTCGGAGGTCGACGCGTTCATCAAAGCTTCCCGCATCTCGCCAGGTTCGCTCGAGCACCTTTACCCGGAATCCAAAAGAGATGCCTCCGAGACGGAGCCGAGCGAGACGTAGGCGAGTGTCGGCGGGTCGGCGTCGGTTCGTACCGTTACGACGTCGAGGCCGACGGCGATCAGTCGGCCGGTCGTGCGGGCGTCGCCTGCGTACAACATCAGCCGGGGTCGATCGCCAACGGCGTGACCGAGCACATCTCTCAACGTCACCGGCGACGATGAAGGCTGGCGCTCACCCTCGATCGGCAACGACCCCTTGGAACTTGGCGGCTCCACCGAGCCGACCGCGGCCATCGCCACGAGCGTGACCCGTTCCTCTCCGCGCCGCACGGCGAAGAAGTCCTCGCCCACCATCGTCACCAGTCCACCGTGGCGCCTACCCGTCGACGTGGTGACGACTACTGGCGTTGCCGTCTCTGCCAGGGCGACGAGCACGCCGGCCAGTGTCGACGACTCTTCGGCCTGTGTCCGCAGCCACCGTTCTCGCACCCGAGCGTCGATGGCGTCGGCGGCGCGTGCATCGGCGGCCCACCGCTCGATCCCGTCGACATCGCCCCGGCCGTCTTCACCCATGACCGGGAACTCTACGGATGACCCCAGGGGGCCGTAGTGTTGAGCGCGTGGCCGACTGCATCTTCTGCCGGGTCGTCGCCGGTGAGCTGCCCTCCGACGTGGTGGGTTCGAGCGACCTCAGCTACGCCTTCCGCGACATCAACCCGGCGCTGCCCCACCATGTGCTCGTCGTCTCCCGCGAGCACATCCAGTCTGCCGACACCTTGCAGCCCGACCACGGAGACCTGCTAGCCGACATGATGCAGCTCGCCCAGCAGGTAGCCGAATCAGAAGACATAAAAGCGCGGGGCTACCGCTTGGTGTTCAACGTAGGCGACGAAGCCCAAAACTCAGTTCCCCACCTACACCTGCACGTACTGGGCGGCAGAAAGATGGCCTGGCCCCCCGGCTAATAAGGAACACGCGGCGAGCGCAACCGTGGGCGAGTAACCTGACGGCACCACTCGTGTCCTCGACCCAGGTCAAGATTCTCGTTCCCGGCAACCACTTAATGGTGGGCCTCCTCGGTCAGCGCGACGAGTTGCTGAAGTTGGTGGAGGCTGCCTTCGACGACGCCGACATCCTCGTGCGCGGCAACCAGATCACGATCAGTGGCAACGACGCCGATCGTGTCGGGCGGTTGTTCGACGAGCTCGTGGCCCTGCTGCGCCAGGGTCAGCGCCTCGATGCGTCCGACGTCGGCCGCACCATCGAGATGGTCAAGGCCGACGAGAGCCCTTCGGAGCTCCTGGCGTCGGAGGTGCTGCGATCCGTTCGCGGTCGCACCGTTCGGCCAAAGACCGGCGGCCAGCGCGGATACGTCGACGCCATCACCAGCAATGTGGTGACGTTTGCCATCGGCCCC
>JALZBN010000319.1 GCA_030947365.1 Actinomycetota bacterium | reverse complement strand
TCGACGCCAACCTGCTGCGCGACCGTTGGGAGTGGGAAGCAGTGGAGCGCTGTGTCACCGAGGCCGACGCCGGCGCGTTCGTGCTGGTCGACGGCGACCTCCAACCCGACTGGCGGATTCCGTCGACCTATCTCGCCGACCTGCTCGACACGGCGGCGCGCCGCGACATCACCCTCGTCGGCGTCACCAAGCACTCGTCGCTTTCCCGCGGCGGCGCGCCACTCGTCGGCCAGCTCGAGGTGGAGGCCGAGGACACGGTGGGCCAGAGGGCCCGATGGTGGGCACCCGTCGCCCACACCCGGCCCGATGTTGGGTACGGCCTGCAGGTGGTCGTCGCCCGGCTCGATCCCGATGCCCGCTTCGCATTCCGCATCGACCTGCCTGCGGGCGTCGACGCGGCGAGCGCCCTGAGTCGCCTCTCGGCCGTCTGCGACGATGCCGCCTTCCCCGGCTATCCCTATCCTCTTGGTGTGGCCGATCGCCTCGCGGCCTGCTCGCCCTGGATCCGACACGACCTGTGGCTGCAGGTCGACGAGCATCTCGAAGAGGCCGGCGTGGCGCCCGAGGTGCGCGAGCGAGCCTTCGCCGACCGCCACGGGCTCATGGAGAGGTACTGACCGATGAGTGCTGAGGCCAACGCGCCCCGAGGACGGCTCTTCGGAAAGAACGTTCTCGAAGGCGTCTTTCGCGCCGAGCCCGACGAAGACCTGTTCCTCGGTGAGTTGTTGGTGGCCGTCGACGATTCGACCGGCCGCCGCTACCTCTTTCGTGTCGTCGACGTCACCTACGGCACCGAGCATCGCGAGCCGGGCTGGGCCGAGCGGGTGGCGGGCACTCTGCTCGCCGACGACGGGCGCGACGACTCTGGCGCGCACAGCCTCTACGAGCCTTCGCGCCGCACGTATCGGGTGGCCTCGTGCCGCTGCCTCGGTTACCTCACGCCCGATGGCGCCGAGTTCCGCAAGCCCAAGAGCCTGCCCACCCAGTTCTCGCGCGTGGTGGCCCCGGAGCCCACTGACTTCGCCTTTCTGAGCAGCCGCATGGGCGACCTCCCGGTGGGCGCCCTCCGCAGCGGCGAGACGGTGGTCGAATTCGAGGTCGGTATCCCGGGCAAGAGCCTGGCGAGCCATGTCGGAGTCTTCGCGACAACCGGCATGGGCAAGTCCAACCTGATGAAGGTGCTGGCGGCCGGGGTCATGCGGGCCAAGGGCCGTTACGGCATGTTGCTCGTCGACCCCCACGGCGAATACCGATCCGAGCTGGCGCGTCACCCGTGGGCGGCCGAAAGGCTGCGCACCTACGCGGCGCGGTCGCTGCCCAACACGTCGAGTCTTCGTGTGGGTCTCGGCGAGCTGACGGTCGACGACCTCCGCACGGCCTACGAATGGACCCGTCCCCAGGAGGAGGCGCTGTTCGAGCTGGAGCGCAAGTACGGCACCGACGGTTTGTCGTGGCTGCTCGAGTTCTCGCACGTCGACGACCTCCCCGGGTTTCGTGAGATCGAGCTGAGCGGTCGCGTCGCGTTGAGCACGCTCCAGGTCGTGCATCGGCGCGCCCGGCGCATCGTCGAGCTGCCGTGTGTGGCGGCCGACGCCGCGGTGTCGGTCGGCGAAGCGGTGCTGCGCGACCTGCGTGAGGGCAAGGTGGTGCTCATCGACGTGAGCGGCCTGGGATCCACCGAGGAGGTGCTGGTCGCGTCGTTCCTCACCCGGCGCGTCCTCGACTACTGGGCGACGGCCTACCTCGACGCTCCCGATGACCACGAGCGCCTTCCTGTCGTGTGCATCGTGCTCGAGGAGGCCCAGCGGGTTCTGGGGGGCAACAAGGATCGCGAGTCCAACGTGTTCCCGCGCGTGGCTCGCGAAGGGCGCAAGTTCAAGGTGGGCCTCTGCGCCGTCACCCAGCAGCCGAAGCTGCTCGACGGTGAACTGCTGAGCCAGTTCAACACCTTCTTCATCCTCGGCTTGGCCGACGAGAAAGACCGCTCCATCCTGCGTTCGTCGTCGAAGCAGGACATCAGCGCCCTCGGCCCCGAGATCCAGACCCTGATGCCAGGCGAGTGCCTGCTGGCCAACCTCGAAGCACCCTTCGCGGTGCCGGCGAAGGTGCACCTCTACGACCATGTCGTGAGCGACAGCGACGCGCCTCCCGCACCCCGCCCAGTCGCGCCACCCAATGTGGGGGCTCTCGTTGACTAGCGGAACATGAAAATCGCCGCGCTCGGAGACGCGCACCTCGGGCGGTCGTACTACACGTTCACCGCCGACAACGGGGTCAACCGGCGCGAGCTCGACTTCGAGGAGTCA
>JALZBN010000067.1 GCA_030947365.1 Actinomycetota bacterium | reverse complement strand
GAGCTGCACCATGGGGCGCAGGTCGGGCGGGATCACCGGGACGGCGTCGAGGATCATGGCCGAGGGCTCGTTGACGCGCCGGCCGTTGTCGTCGCGCCGGTTGAAGGCGGTGACGATCTTCAGGCGCTTGATCGCCTTCTGCTTGCGCTGGGCCGACAGGGGGCGGCGGCCGTCGTTGGCGTCGATCGCCTCGCGAAGTTTGATCTCCTCGGAGTCGAAGTCGATCTCGCCGATGAGCTGGGCGATGGCGTCGGCACCCATGCCGCCGCGGAAGTACTCGCCGTAGCGGTCGGCGACCTGGCGCCACACGATCTCGTCTTCGATGATCTTGCGGGGGTAGAGGTCGCGGAACTCGTCGAAGGCCTTCTTGGCCAGGTCGAGCTCGGCCTGGGCCCGCTCGCGCACCGACGTGATCTCCTTGTCGGAGAGCTTCTGGCGGGCCTTGAGCTCGGAGTCCTTGGCCCCGCCGGCTTCCAGCTCGGCGATCTCGCCTTCGAGGGCCTTGAACCGGGCGTCGATGTCGAGGGTGAGCTGGCGCTCGATCTCGGCCAGCTCCTCTTGGAGCTCGCCTTCGAGCTCGGGCAGGTCGTTGTGACGGCGCTCCTCGTCGACCCAGGTGACCAGGTTGGCGGCGAAGTAGATGACCTTCTCGAGCTGCTTGGCCTTCAGCTCCTCACGGGCCTCGGTGCCCATGAGCAGGTAGGCCAACCACGAGCGGGTGCCGCGGAGGTACCAGATGTGCACGACGGGAGCGGCCAGCTCGATGTGGCCCATGCGCTCGCGCCGCACCTTCGAGCGGGTGACCTCAACGCCACAGCGCTCGCAGATGATGCCCTTGAACCGGACGCGCTTGTACTTGCCGCAGTAGCACTCCCAGTCTTTGGTGGGGCCGAAGATCTTCTCGCAGAACAAGCCGTCCTTTTCGGGCTTGAGCGTGCGGTAGTTGATCGTCTCCGGCTTCTTGACCTCACCGTTTGACCACGTGCGGATCGAGTCGGCGGTAGCCAGCGCGATGCGTAGTTGGTCGAAGTTGTTGACGTCGAGCATCTCTTAAAAGCCTCCCCCGCGCTCAGCGGCGCGGCGCGCATCTTCTTCGTCTGAACCACGTTCGGGACGGCTGAGGTCGATGCCGAGCTCCTCGGCGGTGCGGAACACGTCTTCGTCGAGCTCGCGCATCTCGATCTCTTCGCCGGTTGTCGACAGCACCTCGACGTTGAGGCACAGCGACTGCATCTCCTTGATGAGCACCTTGAACGACTCGGGGATTCCCGGCTCGGGGATGTTCTCGCCCTTGACGATGGCCTCGTAGACCTTGACCCGGCCGAGCACGTCGTCGGACTTGATCGTCAGCAGCTCCTGGAGCGCGTAGGCCGCGCCGTAGGCCTCGAGGGCCCACACCTCCATCTCTCCGAACCGCTGGCCACCGAACTGGGCCTTCCCGCCGAGAGGCTGCTGGGTGATCATCGAGTAGGGGCCCGTGGAACGAGCGTGGATCTTGTCGTCGACGAGGTGGAGGAGCTTCAGGATGTAGACGTAGCCGATCGTGATCGGCTGGTCGTAGGCCTCGCCGGTGCGCCCGTTGTAAAGGGTCGTCTTGCCGTCGGGACGAATGAGCCGCTCGCCGTCGGCCGACTCCGGGTTGAGCGTCTCGAGGAGGTGGCGGATCGTCGGGTGGCGACCCGAGTCGTTCTCCTCGTCCCAGTGGGCGCCGTCGAACACCGGCGACGAGACCCACACCGCGGGCTCGGTCACCGGCTTGGTCTTGGTGACGGTGCCGTTGCCCTTGTGGCTCGTCTTCTCCGGATCCCAGCCCCAGCGGGCGGCGTAGCCCAGGTGGGCCTCCAAGACCTGGCCGACGTTCATGCGGCTCGGCACACCGAGGGGGTTGAGGATGATGTCGACGGGGGTGCCGTCGGCGAGGTGGGGCATGTCTTCGAGGGGCAGGATCTTGGAGATGACGCCCTTGTTGCCGTGGCGCCCGGCGAGCTTGTCGCCCTCGGAGATCTTGCGCTTCTGGGCCACGTAGACCCGAACCAGTTGGTTGACGCCCGGCGCCAGCTCGTGCTGTTCCTCGCGGGAGAACACCTTGACGTCGATGACCTTGCCGGTCTCGCCGTGGGGCACCTTGAGGCTGGTGTCGCGGACCTCCCGGGCCTTCTCACCGAAGATGGCCCGCAGGAGGCGCTCTTCGGGGGTGAGCTCGGTTTCGCCCTTGGGTGTGACCTTGCCCACCAGCACGTCGCCCGGGCCGACCTCGGCCCCGATGCGGATGATGCCGCGCTCGTCGAGGTCTTTGAGGATCTCGTCGGAAAGGTTGGGGATGTCTCGGGTGATCTCCTCGGCACCGAGCTTGGTGTCGCGGGCGTCGACCTCGTGAGCCTCGATGTGGATGGAGGTGAGCACGTCGTCGCGCACGAGGCGCTCGGACAAGATGATGGCGTCCTCGAAGTTGTAGCCCTCCCACGGCATGAAGGCGACGAGGAGGTTCTTGCCCAGGGCCAGGTCGCCGTGGTCGGTGGAAGGGCCGTCGGCGAGCACGTCGCCGGCAACGATCTTCTGACCTTCGTCGACCATCGGCTTCTGGTTGATCGAGGTGCCCTGGTTGGAACGGCGGAACTTGGCCAGCCGGTAGGTCTTGCGACCGAGGGCGGCGCCACCGGGGCGGTCGAGGCTGGTGGCGTCGGTCTGGCCCGGGTCGTACTGGATGATGATGTGGTCGCCGGTGACTTCGGCGACCTGACCCTTGCCCTCGGCCAGGATCACGTCGCCCGCGTCGCGAGCGGCGCGGGGCTCGATGCCGGTGCCGATGTAGGGAGCCTCGGCGCGGATCAGCGAGACGGCCTGGCGCTGCATGTTGGCGCCCATCAGGGCCCGGTTGGCGTCGTCGTGCTCGAGGAACGGGATCATGGCCGTGGCGACCGAGACGATCTGCTTGGGCGAGACGTCCATGAGGTCGACCTCGCTCGGTGGCACGTAGTCGATCTCACTCGTGGTGCCGTACGACGTGCCGGCCGCGCCGAACCGCACGCCCGAGCCCTGCGGCCCGCGGCGCACCAGCACCCGGTCGCCAACGAAGCGCTTGTCGTCGGCGAGCGGCGCGTTCGCCTGGGCGATGACGTGCTCTTCTTCCTCGTCGGCGGCGAGGTAGACGATCTCGTCGGTGACCTGGCCGTCGTTGACGATGCGGTAGGGCGTCTCGATGAACCCGAAGGCGTTGACCCGGGCGTAGGTGGCGAGCGACCCGATCAGGCCGATGTTGGGGCCTTCCGGCGTCTCGATCGGACACATCCGGCCGTAGTGGCTGGTGTGCACGTCTCGCACCTCGAAACCGGCGCGCTCACGGGACAGACCGCCTGGTCCGAGGGCCGAGAGGCGGCGCTTGTGGGTGAGGCCGTCGAGGGGGTTCGTCTGGCCCATGAACTGCGACAGCTGGCTGGTGCCGAAGAACTCCTTGATGGCGGCCACGACGGGCCGGATGTTGATGAGCGTCTGGGGCGTGATGGCCTCGACGTCTTGGGTGGTCATGCGCTCACGCACGACCCGCTCCATGCGGGAGAGGCCGATGCGCACCTGGTTCTGGATCAGCTCGCCGACCGACCGGATACGCCGGTTGGCGAAGTGGTCTTGGTCGTCGAGGCGGTAGCCGGCGTCGCCGGCACCGAGGTGCAGGAGGTAGGTGGTGGCGGCGAGGATCTCCGACGGGCTGAGCACGCCCTGGCCGGTGGCCGGACCGTCGAGGGTGACGCCGAGCACCTGGGAGATCTTCTCGATCTCGGGGCCGAGCTTGCGGTCGAGCTTGTAACGGCCCACCCGGGTGAGGTCGTAACGCTTCGGGTTGAAGAAGGCATTCTCGAAATAAGCGCGCGCCGCTTCTACTGAAGGCGGCTCACCGGGACGGGCCCGCTTGTAGATCTCGACGAGAGCCTCGTCGCGGGTGGGGGCGAGCTCGCGCTCCTTCTCCCACTGGCCGGTGAGGAAGTCGAAGTGGTTGACCAGGCGGTCGATCAGCCCGGGGTAGCTCTCCTCGTCGTAGCCGAGGGCCCGCAGGAGGACGAACAGGCTGAGGCGACGCTTGCGGGCCACACGCGTGCCGGCAGTGACGTCTTTGCCGGGCTTGTGCTCGATGTCGAACTCGATCCACTCACCGCGGTAGGGGTGGATGGTGCCGGTGGCAATCGTCTTGGCGTCGCGGCCGGGCTGGAAGATGACTCCCGGGGAACGCACGAGCTGCGATACGACCACGCGCTCGGTGCCATTGATGATGAACGTGCCCTTGTTGGTCATCATTGGGAAATCTCCCATGAAGACTGTCTGCTCTTTGATCTCTCCTGTGGTGGCGTTCATGAACCTGGCGCGCACAAAGATCGGCGCGGCATAGGTCATGTCCTTCTCTTTGCATTCCTCTACCGAGAACTTCGGCGGCGGGCGCAGATCGGGGTCGCTGGCGTCGAACTCAAGCTCGAGCCGGAGCTGGCCGGTGAAGTCTTCGATGGGGCTGATGTCGTGAAAGGTCTCCGACATGCCGTTGTTGAGGAACCACCGGAACGACTCGCGCTGGATCGCGATGAGGTCGGGCAGGCGTAGGACTTCGTCGAGGTTGGAGAAGGAGAAACGTTCCCGAGTGGCGGGACGACTGGACAAGGGCTTCACTCCTGTCAGGAGGACGCGAGTAAGGAAGGCACCACGGGAGCGCGAGCCATCACGCAGGAGCTGCGAAAAGCAGGACGCGGACGGGCACGGCAGACGACAGCTTACCCGTCGCGACGCGTGTCGGCAAGACGGGCGGAAAGACCCGGGTGGAGGCTAAAGGAAAGTCGGCGCGAGGTCAACACTTTCGCCCCGGATCCCGAACTGCATAGGGCTATGATAGGGCTATGCTATGATAGGGCTATGGCTCGAACCCAGACGATGGTCCAGCTCACCGACAGCCTCGTCCTCGAACTCGACGACGAAGCCCACAGTCTCAAGCTCTCACGCTCGGCGTTGATCCGGGAGATCCTCACGAATCACCTTCGCCAGCGCGCCGAGGCCTCCATCGGGCGCCGCATCGCCGAGGGATACAGACGTGTGCCGCCCGGTCAGCCCGACGACTGGGGTGACGTGGCCGAAGTCACCGACCAAGCGACTGCCGACGTACTGAGCCGTCTCGATGCCGAGGAACAGGCGGGCGGCACACCGTGGTAGCTCGGGGCGAGGTCTGGTGGTACGAAGACCCGCGTGCGCAACGTCGCCCCTTCGTCATCCTGACGCGTGATGAAGCCATCCCAGTGCTCAACCAACTGCTCGCCGTTCCTGCTACACGCACAGTGCGCGGAATTCCGACCGAGGTGCCACTCGACGAGTCCGATGGCATGCCAGCTCCGTGCGTGTTGAGCGTCGACAACGTCACGCTCATCCGCCCAGCCCTTTGCACCGACCTCATCACTACGTTGAGTAGTGCCAAACTCGAAGAGATCTGCAGAGCCTGGGAGAGTGCCACCGCCTGCTAGGCGTACGTCCTACTTGACCTCGACGGTCGCGCCGGCACCCTCGAGCTGGGCCTTGGCCTTCTCGGCGTCTTCCTTCGACACCTTTTCGAGCACCGGCTTCGGCGCGTTGTCGACGAGATCTTTGGCCTCCTTCAGGCCGAGACTCGTGAGCGCACGCACCTCCTTGATGACGGGGATCTTGTTGTCGCCGACGGTGGTGAGGACGACGTCGAACTCGTCCTGCTCCTCCTCGGCGGCAGCACCGTCGCCACCCGCGCCGGCAGCCGGGGCCGCAGCGGCAGCGGCGGGCGCAGCCGCGGTGACACCGAACTTGTCCTCGAACTCCTTCAGGAGCTCGCTCAGCTCGAGCACGGTCATGCCGGCGATGCTGTCGAGAATCTCTTCCTTGGTTGCCATTTACTGCTCCTTCTCTATGGTTTCAGTCGTTTCGGTTTCAGTCGTTTCGGTTTCAGGCGTTTCGGTTTCAGTCGTTTCGGTTTCAGGCGTTTCGGTCACATCTGTGGTTTCCGCCGGGGCGTCTTCAGCCGGCGGGTCTTCCGCCGGGGCCTCTGCCGTTTCGGCCGGGGTCGTTTCGGCCGGGGTCGTTTCGGCCGGGGGCGCCTCGGCCGACCGCTTTTCGATCAGGGCGGCCAGGCCGTAGGCCATGTTGCGAGGCAGGGCCTGGAGCAACCCCGCCAGTTGCACCATCGGTGCGGCAAGCGCGCCGGCGAGGCGGGCCAGGATCACCTCGCGAGGTGCGACGTCGGCAAGGGCGGCGGCGTCGGAGGCGGAGAGCACGGCGGTGCCGAGCACGCCCCCCTTTACGACGAGCGCCGGCGCGCCTTTGGCGAAGTCACGCAGCGACTTGGCGACGAGCACCGCGTCGCCGTCGACGAAGGCGATGGCCGTGGGGCCCACGAGCATGGCGTCGAGCTCGGGCAGGTCGAGCTCGCGCACGGCCAGGCGCACGAGCGTGTTCTTGTAGACCTTGTAGTGGCCGCCGGCGTCGCGAACCGCCGAGCGGAGGCGCGCCATCTCGTCGACGGTGAGGCCTCGGTACTCGGTGAGCAGCGCCGCGCTCGATGCCGACATGCGATCGCGCACCTCGTCGACGACGGCGACTTTCTCCGGTCTCGGATTTTCTATGCCCATTCGGGCTCTACCTCCTCGGACGGTCAGGCG
>JALZBN010000318.1 GCA_030947365.1 Actinomycetota bacterium | reverse complement strand
CCGGCGTCGGGCGGAGCGCGAGCTGCTGGTGGAGCTGCGCGGTGCCGCCGTTGACGGCGCCACCCACGAGGTTTGCGTCGCGCGCCTCGAGGTCGATGGGACTCAGGATGTGGCGGCCTCGGATCAGCGCACGGAACCCGGGGGCCAGGGCTTCGATTCTCAGCTCGACGCGGTCGGCGAAGGTCTCGCACTCGGCGCGGTCCCAGACGCCCGTGAGCGATCCGCCAGCATCGCCGCGCACCCGTTGGGGCACGTGCGTGTAGGCCCAGCCGGTCGCCGCGCCGAGCGGCGCCCGAGTCGGGTCGGCGAGGCCCTGTTGGCCGAAGAGGATGAACGGCCGCGAGGGGATCGCGCCGGTGGCCAGCTCGTACGACGTGCGGCTGAGGTCGTCGATGCCGTCGGCCACGTGGACGGTGCCCGCTTCGCGAGCCGCTTCCGCAGTCCACGGCACCGGCGCGTCGAGGGCCCAGTCCATCTTGAAGGTGGCCTGGTCGTACTCGAACCGGCGCGCATCGCTCACGACGGCCGGGGGCAGGTGGCGCTCGCCGACGAGGCCGAGGTAGAGGGCCGGCGCGCCGACGTCGGCGACAACGGCGCGGGTGGCGTCGATCTCTTCGCCGTCGGCAGTGCGCACTGCCACGGCCTTGCCCTGGCGGATGACAACCTCGGTGACGGCCGCGCCGCACACGACCGTGCCGCCCCGGGACTCGAGGCGGCGGACGAGCGCTGCCGTCAGCTGTCCGGCGCCGCCCTCGGGCACGGGAAAGCCGTTGGACTGCGCCGCGCCGGCCAACAGCAACGCAAACATGGCCCCGCCCGCTGACTCCGGGCTGAGGTCGGTGTGCGCGGTCAAGCCGGCGAGGAGTAGGCCCCCGCCTTCGCCGTCGAACTCCTCCTCGGCCAGCCGGCGGGTGGTGAGGAGGGCCATCCGGGCCAGGCGGCCTAGCTCTGACGCGCCGATCTTGACTGCCAGCCGCGCGCCGGCGCGCACCGGTGGAAACGGTGAAAACAGGGTGTCGACAAGGTTCATCCCAACTTGTTCCCAGATGCCGAAGAGGCTCCGCCACGCGTGGCCATCGCCCCGGTGGTCGCGCTCCAGGGACGCAGCGGTGACCTCGATGTCGGTGGAGATCACGGGGCAGCGGCCGTCGGCCAGGGGATTGGCCAGCACAAGCGGCGCGTGGCGCCACAACAGGCCGTAGCGCTCGAGGGCGAGATCGCTCATGGCCGGCGACAAGGGGGCGAAGGGATAGAAGCCGCTGAAGACGTCGTGGTGGAAGCCGGGAAGGGTGAGCTCGGCGGTTCGAACCGCGCCACCAGGTTCGTCCTGGGCTTCGAGCACGGTGACGCTCCAGCCCGAGTCGGCGAGGACGTTGGCGGCCACGAGGCCGTTGGGTCCGGCGCCAATGACGATCGCATCACTCATCTGCGCATCGTAGGGTGGCGCTTGGGTGTCGTTGCCAGGCAGGGCCTTCCGTGACCGGGCTGATGCCGGCCGAGCGGTGGCCGGAAAGCTGGCCCACTACGCCCGGGCGCCCGACGTGGTGGTTCTCGGCCTGCCCCGAGGCGGTGTGCCGGTGGCCTTTGAAGTGGCGGCCGCCCTTGGCGCGCCGCTCGACGTCTTCGTCGTTCGCAAGCTCGGCGTGCCCGGACATCCGGAGTTGGCGGTGGGCGCGATTGCGGACGGCGGAGTGCGGGTGGTGAACCGATCGGTGGCCGAATCGCTGGGTCTTGGCGACGCCGTGATCGACGAGGTCGCGGGGCGCGAGGCGGCCGAACTGGCGCGCCGTCAGCAGGCCTATCGGGGTGGTCGTGCGCCGCTCGACTTGGCCGGCAAGGTCGTGATTGTCGTCGACGACGGCTTGGCGACCGGCGCGACGATGCGCGCCGCCGTGGTCGCCCTGCGGGCCCAGGGCCCGGCGCGCCTTGTGGTGGCCGTGCCGGTTGGCGCTCGCTCGACGTGCACCGAATTGGAGGCCGAGGCCGACGAGGTGGTGTGCGTGCGGACGCCACTCACGTTCATGGCCGTGGGCCAGTGGTACCAGGACTTCTCGCAGACGACCGACAACGAAATCCGGGCGTTGTTGGCGCCAGAATCAGGGCCGTCGAGCCCGGGCTGACTTCTTGGCGGGCGCCTTCTTCGGCGCGGGCGCCTTCTTCGGCGCGGGCGCCTTCTTGGGGGCTGCCGCCTTCTTCTTGGCCGGCGCCTTTTTCACTGCCGCCTTCTTCTTGGCCGGCGCCTTTTTCACTGCGGCTCTCTTCGGTGCCACGGTCTGGGACCGACTGTCCCCTCTCGATTGGAGTGGGGCGAGAGACCGCAGATG
>JALZBN010000317.1 GCA_030947365.1 Actinomycetota bacterium | reverse complement strand
ACGAGGAGTGGAGCGCGGTCGAAGAGGTGGAACCGGCCGGGCACACCGACGACAGGAAGCACGAGGTCGCCGCTGTCGCGGAGCTCGACGAAGACGTACGCCGCGTACATGGCCATGGCCCCGTGGGCGAAGTTGACCACCCCCGACACCCGGTGTTCCATCACGAGGCCGAGCGCCAGCGCCGCATAGACGGCGCCAGTTCCGAGGCCCAGCAGCAGGAAAGCCAGGTACTCCAAGAGGAGGGCCCCTCCTCGTGGCCCGCGGGCAGGCTACCGACGGTGGCGGTCGGCGGAGCACAATGGTCTCGATGAGACACAAGTCGATGAGAAACAAGTCGATGAGACACAAGTCGATGAGGAGCGGCGGGGTCACTGTCGTGCTGGCGATCGCTCTCCTGCTTGCGGCGTGCGACGGGGGCACCAAGAGCGGCGGTGGTGCTGGCCAGCCGGGGAAGACGGCCACCGGCGCGCCCATTTCGGTTGGGCTCATCAACATGGAGGACGCGCCCACGGGGTCGTTCCCTGAGTTCCGGCGCGCCGCCGAGGCGGCCGTCGCGTACGTCAACGGTGAGCTCCAAGGTGCCGGCGGACGGCCGATCCATCTAGAGAAGTGCACCACCACGGGCGCGCCGGAGACCTCTCAAGCCTGCGCCAACAAGCTGCGATCGAAAGGCGTCGTGGCCGTGATCGGTGGTGTCGATGTGGGAGCGGCAGCGTCGCTGCCCGTCCTTGAACAGGCCAAGATCCCCTACATCAGCACGTCACCCTCCCTCGGCGACGAGTTGACTTCCGACGACGCGTTCATGTTGACAGGCGGCACCGGCGGCGACCTGCTCGGTCAGGCCGCCTATGCGATAGACACGCTGCACGTGAAGAAGGTCGGCATCGTCTACGCCGACCTTCCCGGCCTGCTCTCGACCGCGGTCGAGGCGACAAAACAGGTTCTCCAGAAGAAGGGCGTCACCGACGTGAAGCTCGTTGCCGCCAAGGCCGACTCCCGTGACCTGACCCCCGCGTTGTCCCAGGTCAACGAGGGCAATCCCGAGGTGATCGTCTCCGTCTTCCCGGCCCAGGGCTGCGCCCGCATCATGCAGGCAAAGGAGTCCCTCGACATCAAGGCCAAGATGTTCTACCCGGGCGCCTGCGGCGAACAGAGCGTCTTCGACTCCGCCGGCACAGGTGCCGAGGGCGCCTATTTCGGCACCGGGTTTTTCCCGTACACCGACCGCACCAACCCCGACGTGGCCACGTACCTCGACAAGAGCAAGGAAAAGCCCTCAGTGCTGGGGCAGGCCGGTTTCAGCGCGGTGATGGACCTCCGGGCCCTCCTCTCCGCCCCCGGCGCGGCCATGTCGGCCGACTCATTGATCGCCCGCCTCAAGACCACGAAATCCGAGCCCGGGTTCATGACCCACGACTACACCTGCGACGCAAAGCAGGTAGAGCTCCTCTCGGCTATCTGCAACTCGAACATCCGGATGCTCCAGTACAAGAAGCGCACCTTCACCGACGTCGTCGGCGACTGGGTGAACGGCGCCCCCCTGGTGAAGCTCTTTACCGGGTGACGTCCGGCCCAACACGGTCATAGACACGAATGAGCGGATGTTCCTTGCTGAGAGTGATCGCGCCGGTTCTTCGGCCCTCCTGACGGAGGCGGGTGCTAGAACGGTCGTTCGCGTGAAGGCGCACAACGACAAGATCACTGTCGACGAGCTCCAGCAACTGGTTCGCCGGGCCCAGAGTGACGACGCCGATGCCTGGGAGGCCTTGTATCGCCTGGCCTATCCCGCGCTGCTCGCCTACGCGCGCCGGCGACTCATGCGTCGAGACGAGGCCGACGATGCGGTCAGCGAGACGTTCGTCCGCGCCTACAGCCGTATCGCCGGCTTTCACTGGGAGGGAGCCGGGTTCAACGCCTGGCTGTTTGGCATCCTCCGCAACGTGGTGCTCGAGGCCCACCGCCGAGATCGGCGCAATGACAAGCGTCTGATGCAGGGCAGCGACAACGACGAAGACCTCCTCCACGATCTCCTTCTCGACGAGGAGTTCAGTGCCGTACGGCGCGCCTTTGCGTGCCTCAGCCCCGACGACAGGGAGTTGCTCGAGCTGCGGGTCGTCGGCTGCTTATCGGCCGAGGAGGTCGCCGTCGTTCTCGGCAAGCGCGCCGGGGCCATCCGGATGGCCCAGTCACGGGCGTTGAGCCGCCTCCGCACCGAGTTGGCGAAGGGAGGTGGGCATGGCTGACGACAGCGAACTTCTGAACACCCTTGAAAAGGCGCTCCGGGCTGGTGTCGTGGAGCCGCCGCCCGCCCGCGTCGGCGCGGTTCGCC
>JALZBN010000007.1 GCA_030947365.1 Actinomycetota bacterium | reverse complement strand
TCTTCGAGGGTTACCGACGCGAGGCCGCCACCAGCGCGCCAACCATCGACGCGCCGGTGCGCGCCGCGCCGGTGCCGCCACGACCGTCGCCGCCCGAGGCACCGGGCGCCGTCGCCGAACCACTCACGGGCGCCGCCGCCCTCCTCGCGGCCACGATGGAGTCGAGCCTCGCCGTCCCCACTGCGACCAGCACCCGGGTTGTGCCGGCGCGCCTCCTCGAAGTCAACCGCAAGGTCGTCAACGGCTATCTGGCTCGCACCGGAGGAGGGAAGGTCACCTTTACCCACCTGGTCGGCTTCGCCGTGTTGCGAGCACTCGATGCCGTGCCGGCGATGAAGTCGAGCTTCGCCCGCCACGGCGATCGACCGATGCTCGTGCGCCACCCTCAGGTCGGTCTGGGAATCGCCGTCGACATCGAGAAGTCGGATGGCTCGCGCACGCTGATCGTGCCGTGCGTCCCTAAGGCCGACACCCTCGAGTTCCGGAGTTTTCATTCCGCGTACGAGGAGATCGTGCGCAAGGTCCGCACTCAACGGCTGACACCCGACGACCTCAACGGTGTGACCATGACACTCACCAACCCGGGCACGCTCGGCACGGTTCAATCGGTGCCCCGCCTCATGCCCGGACAGAGCGTGATCGTCGGGGTCGGCGCGCTCGGCTACCCGGCGGAGTTTGCCGGCACCGACCCTCGGGTGATCGCCCAGCTGGGCGTGTCCAAGGTGATCACCATCACCTCCACCTATGACCATCGGGTGATTCAGGGCGCCGAGTCGGGCATGTTTCTCGCCCGGGTGAACGAGCTATTGCTCGGCGCCCACGGCTTCTACGACGAGGTCTTCCGCTCGATGGGCGTTCCCTACGAGCCGGTGCGGTGGCGGCAGGACACCAACCCCGTCGACGACTCCGACGGCCAGCGAGAGAAGCAGGTTCATGTCCAAAGCCTGATCAACATGTACCGGGTGCGAGGCCACCTCATTGCCGACCTCGACCCCCTCCGATGGAAGGAGCCTCACACCCATCCCGAGCTCGACCCCGGCACCTACGAGCTCACCATCTGGGATCTCGAGCGTGAGTTCTTCACCGACGGGCTCGCGGGGCGCGACGTCATGGCCCTCGGCGACATCCTCGGCGTGTTGCGCGACGCCTACTGCCGGCGCGTCGGCGTGGAGTACATGCACATCCAGGATCCCGACCAGAAGCGCTGGATCCAAGAACACGTCGAGGGCGCCGACACCTCCCTGTCGACGGCCGAGCAGTTGCACATCCTCGATCGGCTCAACGCGGCCGAGGCGTTCGAGCGATTCCTGCACACCAAGTACGTCGGGCACAAGCGCTTCGGCCTCGAAGGTGCGGAGAGCACGATTCCGCTCGTCGACGAGCTCCTCGAGCAGGCCGCGCAGACTGGATGCCAGGAGGCCGTGCTCGGTATGGCGCACCGGGGCCGTCTTAACGTGTTGGCCAACATCGTCGGGAAGTCGTTGACCCAGATCTTCAGGGAGTTCGAGGGCGACATCGACCCGGCCACCATCCAGGGCTCCGGCGACGTCAAGTACCACCTCGGCGCGGCAGGGAAGTTCGTTGCCCGGTCGGGACGGGCCTTGCCGGTTACCCTGGCGTCGAACCCGTCACACGTCGAGGCCGTCGACCCCGTCGTCGAGGGGATGGTGCGGGCCAAGCAAGACCTCATTGATGACCCCGGCGCGTTCAGCGTCATCCCCCTGGTGCTCCACGGCGACGCTGCCTTTTCGGGTCAGGGAGTCGTCGCCGAGACACTGAACCTCTCGGCCCTGCGGGGTTACCGCGTCGGCGGCACCATCCATGTAGTGATCAACAACCAGGTCGGGTTCACCACCTCGCCCCAGGAAGGGCGCTCGTCGGTGTACCCGACCGATGTGGCCAAGATGGTGCAGGCGCCGATCTTCCACGTCAACGGCGACGACCCCGAGGCCTGTTTCCGTGTCGCCCGGCTCGCGTTCGCGTTCCGCCAGGCGTTCCACAAAGACGTCGTGATCGACCTCGTGTGTTACCGCCGGCACGGGCACAACGAGACCGACGATCCGTCGCTCACCCACCCGCTGATGTACAAGCGCATCGACATGCGCCGTTCGGTGAGGAAGCTCTACACCGAGACGCTCGTGCGGCGCGGCGACATCACCGTTGCAGAGGCCGAAAAGGCACTCGACGACTTCATGGCCCGCATGCAGTCGGCGTTCGAGCAGACCCGTCAGTCGACCCCGCCCGACCCTGTCTCGCGCCGCGCCGCGCCGTCCGCGCCGGAGCCGGCCGACACGTTTGCCGTCGTGCCGACGGGCGTCGAGCGTTCGACGCTCGACCGCATCGTCGATGCCGCCCACGAGCCGCCTGCTGGATTCACGACCCATCCCAAGATCGTGAAACTGCTGGCTGCGCACCGCCAGCTCTACTCCGGCGGGGAGGTCGACTGGTCGATGGCCGAGTCGCTCGCCCTGGGCTCGCTGTTGTTGGAGGGCAGCGACGTCAGGCTCACCGGCCAGGACTCCCAGCGGGGCACGTTCTCGCAACGGCACGAGGTCTTGCACGACTACGAGACCGGCGCGGAGTGGGCTCCGCTGGGAAGCCTCGCAGCCGAGCAGGGCAAGCTGTGGGTCTTCGATTCAATGTTGTCGGAATACGCCGCTCTTGGGTTCGAATACGGCTACTCGGTCGTGCACAAGGAGGCGCTTGTCGCGTGGGAGGCACAGTTCGGCGACTTCGCCAACGCGGCCCAGGTGGTCATCGACCAGTTCATCGCCGCGGCGGAGGCCAAGTGGGGTCAGACGTCAGGGCTCGTGCTGCTGCTGCCACACGGCCACGAAGGACAGGGACCCGAGCACTCCTCGGCGCGCGTCGAGCGTTTCCTCACCCTCTGTGCCGACGACAACATCGAGGTCGTGAACCCGACGACCTCGGCTCAGTATTTTCATCTCCTCCGCCGCCAGGTGAGGCGCCACGTGCGCCGCCCCTTGATCCTGCTGACGCCCAAGTCGCTCCTTCGGGCTCGTCAGTCGCGTTCTCCCGTCGATGAGTTGACCATGGGTGGGTTCCGGCCGGTGTTGCCGGATACCGTGATCGATCCCACCAAGGCGCGCCGCATCGTGCTGGCGTCGGGGAAGGTCGCGTACGACGCCATCGGCGCGCGCGACGCACGTGGCCTCGCCGTCCCGGTCATCCGGGTCGAGCAGCTGTATCCCTGGCCCGAGAGCCTCATCGACGAGCAGCTCTGTCGATATGAACAGGCCACCGAGGTGGTCTGGCTTCAGGAGGAGCCGGAGAACATGGGGGCCTGGCCGTTCGTGCACGACCGGCTCCACCGGCTGTTGCGTGACCGGTTCGAGCTGCTCCACGTCAGCCGGGCTCGGTCGGCAAGTCCGGCGGCAGGCAGCCAGACGGTGCACCTGCATGAGCAACAGGAGTTGTTGGATCGCGCCCTCGACATCTAGCTCGCGCCCGGGATCGCTCAAGTTCGCGGCGGCGGATGCTTGACTAATCAGGAGATGGGTACCCGCCACGTCGTCGTCGACGGCTCCAATATCGCGACCGAGGGGCGATCCATGCCCAGCCTCGCTCAGCTCGACGAGGGTGTTCGTGCCTTCATCTCGGAGAATCCCGACGACGAGATCATCGTTGTCGTCGACGCGTCGTTTGGGTACCGCATCGACGAGTCGGAGCGGGCGGTCTTCGAAGAAGCGGAGGATGCGGGCGAGGTCGTGTCGCCTCCCGCCGGTGCCATCGGGCGGGGTGACGGATTCCTATTGCGCATTGCCGACCGCGTCGACGCGACGGTGCTGTCCAACGACTCGTTCCAGGAGTTCCACGGCGAGTACAAGTGGCTCTTCGACGAGGGCCGGTTGGTCGGCGGCAAGCCCGTGCCCGGCGTGGGCTGGATCTTCACGCCCCGCACACCGGTGCGCGGGCCTCGCAGCCGCATGGCCACGCGCGACGCCGAGAAGGCCGCGGGTGGCGCTCGGAGTCGTGGCCGGGCGCGTTCGAAGCCCGTCAGCGAGCCGGTGGTGGAGGCGATCGCAGAAGCAACGGCAGAGGTCGTCTCCCCACCGGAGGAAGCCAAGGCGGGGCGCACCTCGCGCCGGCGACCGCGCGGCAAGCCCGGGCCCGGACCCGGCACGGTCAACGATCCGCTGCCGTTCATCACCTTCATCGCAGAGCACCACCTGGGCACCGAGGTCGAGGGTGTCGTCGAGGAGTTCACCTCCCACGGCGCGTTCGTGACTGCTGGTGGCGCGCGCTGCTACGTGCCGCTCGTGAGCTTGGCCGATCCGGCACCTCGCAGCGCCAAAGAGGTTCTCAGCCGGGGGGAGTCGCGGACCTTCGTGGTGCAGGCGTTGGACGCGCCCCGGCGCGGCATCGAACTGGCCCTGCCCGGTTTGGCGCGGGTCTCCGGCGCGCCGCGGGAGGAGACGGTGGAGGCGGAGATCGGTGTCGGCGCGCTCTCCATTGCCGAGACGCCGGCTGACTTGGAGGAGCGCGCTCCAGCCAAGAAGGCGGCGCGCGTGGGCAAGGCGGCGCCAGCGAAGGCCACGCGGACACCGGCACAGAAGGCCCTGGCCAAGAAGGCACTGTCCGACAAGAAGGCCCTGTCCATGAAGCCACTGTCCGATAAGAAGGCACTGTCCGACAAGGCCGCGGCCAAGAAGGTGGCTCCGGCCAAGAAGGCGCCCGCGAAGAAGGCGGTGGCTACGAAGAAGGCGCCGGCCAAGAAGGTCGCGGTGAAGAAGACAGTCGTCAAGGAGGCTGCTGCCAAGGAGGCTGCCCCCAAGGAGGCTGCCGCCAAGAAGACAGTCGCCAAGAAGACAGTCGCCAAGAAGACAGTCGCCAAGAAGCCCGTGGCGCCGGTCAAGAAGTTGGTTGCCAAGAAAGCGACTGCCGCGCCGACCAAGAAGGCCTCCCCCAAGAAGGCCACTGCAGCCAAGAAGGCCCGCGCCAAGAAGCCGTAGGCTGGGCGCGTCATGCGGGTCGCCACCTGGAACGTCAACTCGCTGAAGGCGCGGCTGACTCGGGTCGAGGAGTGGCTGGCCTACGCCAAGCCCGACGTCTTGTGTCTACAGGAGACAAAGCTGGCCGACGCCGCCTTTCCGGCGATGGCATTCCAGTCGCTCGGCTACGACTCGGTTCATTGCGGCCAAGGCCAGTGGAACGGTGTCGCCATCCTCAGCCGGGCCGGCCTCGCCGACGTCGTGGCCGGCTTCAGCGGTGACGACGAGCCGCCTGATGTCGAGGCCCGGCTGTTGTGGGCGACGTGCGGCGGCGTGCGGGTGGGCACTGTCTACGTTCCCAACGGCCGATCCGTGGGCAGCAGCCACTATGACGAGAAGCTGGCGTGGCTCGCTCGGTTGCGCCGCCATGTCGAGTCGACTGGTGACCCGACGTCTGACCTCGTGATCTGCGGCGACTTCAACGTGGCTCCCGACGACCGGGATGTGTGGGACCCGACCAAGTTGCATGGCGGTACGCACGTCAGCCCGGCCGAGCGCGAGGCGATCGCCGCCCTCCAAGGATGGGGACTCGTCGATGCCTTCCGCCGCTTCTACGACGACGCCGGCCTCTACTCGTGGTGGGACTACCGCGCCGGTGATTTCCACCAGGGCCGGGGATTGCGGATCGACCTAGTGCTCGCCACCAAGGGACTGGCCGACCGGGCCACGTTTGCCCTCATCGACCGCTTCGCTCGCAAGGGCAAGCTTCCCTCAGACCACGCGCCGCTGCTCGTCGACTTTGCCTGAGCGCTCGGGCCGAGATCCTTTCCCCGTCGACACTTCCTGCGCGATCAGCGTCGTTCGAACCACGAATTTCGGCTCCGATGACGACGCCTGGCGCGCACCAAAGTGGTGGGGATCACCGGCGCCCCCGTTCCCCTTTGCCGGCCGTCGTCGGGCTCGGTCTGAATGTCGACTGGAGGCTAGTGCTAGTCGGATAGGCGCGCCCTGAGCTTGGCCAAGCCGCCAGCGAGGGTGTCGCGGACCTCTGCCTTCGACATGCCGAGGTCGTTGTGCAGCTCTTTCATCGACCGGGGCGGCGAACCGTCGAGCCCGTAGTGGGAGTTCACCACTCTGAGCTCGAGCGGATCGAGGCCGTCGAACAGATGGGGAGGGGCGGCACGGATCAACAAGGCGTCGTCGTCGACCGAATCGTCGAGGGAGGCGACGTCGTCGGCTCCGTCGGGGTAGGGCCATCCGTCATCGTTGGGCCACAGATACGAAGAACTCATACGTTCGTTGTCGCGCCATCCGCCGGGATTGTCAACGTACGAGGAGCAACGACTTCAGGCCGGGGTGGCCGCCTTGTGCCTGGCAACCACGGCCAGGAGGGCCTCGCCGTAGCGCTGGAGCTTCAGGGGGCCCATTCCGGGCACGGAGAGCAGGCCTCGGTGGTCGGCCGGCTGGGCCTCCGCAAGGGCTGCCAGCGTGGTGTCGTGGAGGACGACGAACGCGGGGACGCCAGCGGCGCGAGCCGCGCCGGCGCGCCACGTCTTGAGCGCGCCGAGCACGACGGGATCAGCGTTATCACCGGCACGATGGCGGGCGCCTACCTGGGCTCGCGATTGGTCGAGGTAGCGACGCCAGTCGGCGGCGGGGCGCCCCTCGGCAGCGGCGCGCCCGGCGGCTTCGATCGATGCCAACCATGGGGAGGGCGAGCGGGCGACGGTGTGGGCGCCAAAGGTGCGGCGCTCGGCCCACGAGCAGTGGAGCTCGCGCTCGGCGCGCGTGATGGCCACATAGAGGAGTCGCCGCTCCTCGGCCCGGGCCTCGGGACTGTCGGCTCTGCCGATCGGAACCAGACCCTGCTCGAGACCCACGAGGAACACGATCGGCCACTCGAGACCCTTTGCCGCGTGGAACGTGGCCAGCTCGACCGCATCGCGCCGTGAGTCGGCGGCAGCGTCGACCCGGAGGGTGCCGTTGAGCCAGCCCAGGAAGCTCGACACCGTCATCGACGGGTCGATGGCGAGCTGTTCGGTCGCCAGCCGGGCCAGGGTTTCCAGGGCGTCGCGCCGCTGGGCCGCGGGACTGTCGGCCTCGGAAGCATCGGAAGCATCGGAGTCGTCCGCGCCGGCGCGCTCGCGCGCCAACTCGTGGAGATCGGGCAATGCTCGGGCCAGGGAACTCTCAGGTGGGCGCCGACGCAAATCGGCCGTTGCCTCGCGGATCTCGGGGCGGTCGAGGAACGCGACCGCCCCTCGCACCCGGAATGGGATGCCCGCCGCGCCCAGGGCTTGCTCCATCAGAACGAGTTGACCGTGGGTGCGGGCGAGGACGGCGAGCTGGGACCACGGCAGCCGAGGGCCGCGCCGGCGCCGCAGCTCGCCGGCGACAGCACGCGCCTCCTCGTTGTCGGTGCCGTAGTGGCACACCGCCGGAACGGGCCCATCGGTCTGGGTGGCACGTAGCGGATGGTCTTGATCGAGTACGGCGTTGGCGGCGGCCAGCACCTGCGGAGACGACCGGTAGTTCCTGTCGAGACGCACGACAGCGGCGCCCGCACCAGGGAAGAGCTTGGTGAAGTCGAGGAGGGGTCGGGCATCCGCGCCGTTCCAGCCGTAGATAGCCTGGTCGGGGTCGCCCACGACGCAGAGATCGAGCCGGTCACCCAGCCACCCGGTGAGGAGCCGCAGCTGGGCCGGGTTCACGTCTTGGAACTCGTCGACGAAGAGGTGGCGGAAGCGCCAGCGCTGGGTGGCCGCGAACTGGGCGTCGGCGTGGAGCGCATCGCCGCAGAGCAGGACGAGGTCGTCGAAGTCGATGAGACCGCGCTTGTGCTTCTCTTGCTCGTAGCGGTCATAGAGAGCGGCCATCGCCGCGGCGGGCACTGGCGGGCGGCGCGCCGAAGCCGCCGCAGCGGCTTCGTAGTCGCCGGGTGTGACGAGACGGGCTTTGGCCCATTCGATCTCGGCGGCGACGTCGGCCGGTTGAGCGGCGTCCCGGCCGCCGCGTGGCAGTAGGGGACCGAGAACGCGCAGCTTGTGGTCGAGGAGGGCTGGCGGCCGTGAACCGCCGTCAGACCAACGCCGCCGGAGCTGGGCGTAGGCGATGGCGTGAAACGTGCCGGCGGCCACCCGGTCGCGCCCACCGAGCGCGGCGAGTCGTTCGCTCAGCTCGGACGCGGCGCGCCGGGTAAAGGTGAGAGCAAGCACGTGCTGGGGCAGGGCAGTGCCGTTGGCGATGCGGTGAGCGATGCGGCGCGTCAGCACTCTCGTCTTGCCCGACCCCGCTCCGGCGAGAATGGCGAGGGGTTGGGCCTCGCTGGTGACCGCTTCGAGCTGGGCCGGATCGAGGTTGACCAGCAGGCCGCCGGCCGACTGGGGTGCCATGCACTGACGGTACTGACGCGGTATGACAAAAACGCGGATCCCCGGCTCCGGCGACCGCCCAAGGAGTTTCTGTCGTACCCCCTGGCTAACCTCGTGGTCGTGCTGATCGGACTCGATCTCGACGGTGTCCTCTGTGACCTTGGCCCGGCTCTTGCGGCGCGCATCGCGGAACGGTTCAACGTCACCACCCATCCGTCGGCGTGGCGCACCTACGACCTCCGGCGGTTGCGCCTGGGGCTTCCCGAGGGCCGCTACCAGGCGTTCCTCGACGAGGCATTCGACGATCCCACTCTTTACGAGATGGCATCGGCGGTGAGCGGCGCCGCGTCGGGCATGGCCCAGCTCCAGCACGCCGGTTGGCAGCTCGTGGGCATCACCGCCCGGCCCGCCCACTTGGCGTCCATCACGACCCGTTGGCTAGCCACCCAGGGCCTTTCGCTCGAGGCCGTGCACCACACCGCCGTGAACGAAAAGTCGATTGTCGCTCGAGATCTCGGGGTCCAGGTGACTGTCGAAGACAACCCGGAGGAGGCCGAGCTCCTCGGAGAGGTGTGCGAGTCCTGGTTGTTCGATCGGCCCTACAACCGCGACCATTCCCCGGTCTTGGCCAAGCGGGTCAACTCGTGGGACGAGCTCGTGGGCCGGCTCTGCCAGCTACGGCTGTTCGCCTAGGTCGGCTGGCAAGTTGACCCACTTCGCCGTCACCGCTGTCGGGGCTGATCGTCCGGGCATCGTCTCGGCGGTTTCCAAGGCGTTCGTCGACCACGGCTGCAACATCGAAGACAGCGCCATGACCATCCTTCGCGGTCAGTTTGCCATGATGCTTGTCATTGCCGCCCCGGCCGAGGTCCGACGGGGCGACCTCGAATCGGCGCTGGCCGATCCCGCGGCCGACCTTGACCTTGTCGTCACCGTCCAGCCCCTTTTGGGTGGCGAAACCGGCCCGGATCAACCCGTTTCAGCACGAGAGACCTGGACCGTGTCCGTCCATGGCGCGGATCGTCCCGGCATCGTCAACGGCGTCGCCGACGTGCTGGCGCGCACCGACGTGAACATCATCGATCTGTCGACGCGCGTCGTCGGCGAAGCTGCCAGCCCGGTCTACGTCATGATTCTCGAGGTGCAGCTGCCGCCATCGCTCGATCCCGGCGAGCTCGGGGCTCGGCTCCACGAGGTGGCGCAGGCCCTTGGGGTCTCGGCCAACCTGCATCCGTCCGAAGCCGACATCCTCTGAGTGAGCGCGCGGCGCGCTGATGGCCGTCCGACCGGTCCTACTCCTGCCCGACCCCTGCCTCACGACGGTTGCTGCCCCCATCGGAGCCATCAATGCCGACGCCTTGACCCTGGCCCAAGATCTTGTCGACACCATGCGGTCGCGCCCGGCTTGCGTCGGTTTGGCCGCGCCCCAGATCGGAGTCAGCCGGCGGGCGTTCGTGATCGACGTCACGGGCCACCGCAAGGCGAAGCGCTGCCACGGTGAGGTCGTGCTGTTCGACCCGGTGATCGTCGAGTCCGGCGCGCCAGATCCGGCGCGCGAGGGATGTTTGAGCGTTCCGGACTTCACGGGCGACGTGGTTCGACCCACCCTTGTCACCGTCGTCGGGCTCGGCCTCGACGGCGACCGCCGCAGCATCGAGACCGACGCCTTCGAGGCGCGCGCCGTCCTTCACGAGATCGATCATCTCGACGGGCTGCTGTTTCTCGATCGTGTGTCGTCGCCGCAAGCCGTGTTCCGCCGCAAGGTGTACCGGTAGCCTGATTGCCGATGCCGTTTCCGAGGAGTTTCCTCAACGATGGCGAGGAGGTCGTGCTCGATCTCCGGCCCCACTGGGTCTTCATGACCTGGCCGGCTGTCGCCCTTCTTGGCAGCTTGGTTGTCGCCATCTTCGTCGACAGCAAGACCGGTAGCGACTTCGTCATCATCCCCATGCTCGGGGTCGTCGTGGTCGCGCTCGTGTGGTTCCTCTGGCGCTTCGCCCGCTGGAGAACCACCAACCTGATCGTCACGAGCGACCGTCTAGTAGTGCGCAGGGGAGTTGTCTCCAGACAAGGTCGGGAGATCCCCCTCGAGCACATCAACGACATCACCGTCACCCAGCACCTCCTCGAACGTCTCCTGGGCGCGGGCGACCTTCGCATCGAGTCCGCAGGGGAGCGGGGCCAGGAGGTGTTTCACGACTGCCCCAGACCGCCGAGAGTGCAGAACGAGATCTACCGTGAGATGGACGAGGCCGGCGCGCGCGAGGCCGAACGGCGCAGCGGGCGGCGCGAGCTCACGCCGCTTGAACAGATCGAGAAGCTCGACGAGATGCGCCAGCGGGGTGTCATCTCCCAGGTCGAGTTCGACGCGAAGAAGTCGCAGTTGCTCGACCGCATGTAGAGCTCGACGAAGCAGGGCAGGTCGGACAACTAGGGTCCACGTTCATGTCTCGCACGCTCGTCACGTTCCACGCTCATCCTGACGATGAGTCCATCGCCACCGGCGGCGTCATGGCCAAGGCCGCGGCCGACGGACATCGTGTGGTGCTGGTGGTTGCGACGAAAGGCGAGGAGGGTGAGGTGGCCGACGGATTTCTCCGGCCCGGCGAGGCGCTGTGGGAACGCAGGGTCGAGGAGACGAAGGCTGCGGCCAAGGTTCTGGGCGTGTCGAGGGTCGAGTTCCTCGGCTACGTGGACTCAGGGATGATGGGCACGCCCACCAACGACGTGCCGGAATGCTTCTGGCAGGCAGACGTCGAGGAAGCGGCGGCGCGGCTGGCCGCGATCCTCGACGAGGAGAACGCCGACGTCCTCACCGCCTATGACGAGAACGGCGTCTATGGCCATCCCGACCACATCCAGGTGCACCGGGTCGGCATGCGGGCGGGCGAGCTGGCGAAAACTCCCAAGGTCTACATGAGCACGGTCAACAAGGATGAGATGCAGCGTCAGATGAAGGAACTGGCCAAGCTCGATCTACCGATGCCCGGCGACCTTCCTCCCGACGACTTCGAGCTCGGCGTGCCCGAAGCGCGCATCACCACCGCGGTCGACGTCAAAGAACAGCTCGACATCAAGCGCGCCGCGATGGCCGCCCATGCCAGCCAGATCTCCGACACGTCGTTCTTCCTGGCCATGCCCACGGAGATGTTCTCGGGCGCCTTCGGCCGGGAGTGGTTCATCCTCGAAGGGGCGCCGGCCGGTACGGCTGAGACCGATCTGTTCGTGGGTCTGCACTGACGGGAACCGCCCCGCTGCTCCTGGCGTCATTGCTGGCCATCCACAAGGGATGGGCGTGGGTGGTGATCATCGGCAACGGCATGGCCGGGCTGTGGGCCCTCGCCGCATGGCGGTGGCCGTCGTTACGAACGCGGGCGCTGTGGTGGTTCACCGTCTTCGTCGAGCTGGCGGTGTTCGTGCAGGTCGGCCTGGGCGTCGGAATGGTGGCGGGCCAGAACATCAAGGCACCGCAGTTCCACATGTTCTACGGCTTCGTCGCCATCATCGCCGTCGGCATCATCTACTCCTACCGCCACCAGCTTCGCACCCGCATGTACATGCTCTACGGCTTCGGCGGCCTCTTCATCATGGGACTCGGTATCCGTGCCCTGTTGGTGGGCCGCACGTAGCAGGCGACTGCTCAGCTCGCCCCGCAACCTCGCGTTCGTAGAGGCTGATTGCGCCGACGACCGCGGCGAGGCCGAGGACAGCGGCGACAAAGGGTGCCGTCACGGCTCCGACAGCGGCGGCGCAGACGACGGTGCACGACAGCACTGAAGCCAAGACAACCGACGGGCGACCAAGCCGATGGCGATGTTCGTGCATGTTCATGCATCAAATATCGGCACAGGTGGGCGCGTGGTGAAGTCCCCGTCGCGGGACTGCTGTTAGAGGTGCACCACCGGGCACGTGAGCGTGCGGGTGATGCCATCGATGAGCTGGATTCGGCTCACGACGAGCTTGCCGAGCTCGTCCATTGAATCCGCCTCAGCCCGCACGATGACGTCGTAGGGGCCGGTCACATCCTCAGCGGCGACGACGCCTTCGAGCCCGGCCACCTCCTCCGCGACTTGAGCGGCCTTGCCCACCTCGGTCTGGATCAGCACATACGCGTTGACTGCCATCCGAAATCCTCCTGAGGTCTGACGCCCGGGAGGATCGTAGTCACGCGGACATCGCCCGCCAGGCGCGCCGAGGCGCTGGCACTCGCGTTTGTTGCGCGGAACGCGTCGTGATTCTTGTGAAAATCGGCCTTGGCCTCAAGGGGTGACCGCGACAACTCCTTACTGAGGAGGTCGCGTGAGCAGGAGACCGTGGTTGGACGAAGCGGTGGTGGCTGCCGCTCTTGAGGCGGTGGTGGAAGGAACTAGCTATCGGCAGGCGGCGAATCAGACTGGCGTGTCCGCGTCGCGGATCCGGCAACTGTTCGTGGCTGCAGGTCTTGTTCGGCACCGGGAGCCTCGCCGGGGGAACCCGCCGGTCGCGGCGTCGGTCATCCGACGTGCGCTCGGGGCGGTGGCCCGGGGAGAGACTGTTGAGGATGCGGCCGCGGCTGCCGGAATCGGGGCATCCACCCTCCGCGGCCGGATCCGCGAACACGGTGTGGTCATGCTGCGAGAACGCAAACATCGACCAGGAGCATTGAGCCTCGCCGAGCGGGAGGAGATCCGAGTCGGCATCGAAGCCGGCCACTCCGACACCGACATCGGCCGTCGACTCGGGCGGCACCGGGGCACGATCGGGCGAGAGGTCTCCGCCGGCGGCGGCCGGGGCCAGTACCGGGCCTACGTCGCCCAGGCCCGCTCTGACGATGCGGCCCGTCGGCCCAAGCCTCCTTGGACCGAAGCACGCCCGTGGCTGTGGGCCGAGGTACAGCGTCTGATCCGCACCAAGGTCTGGTCGCCCCAACAGATCGCCCAACGACTGCGCCGGGACCATCCCGACGAGCCACAGTGGTGGGTGTCGCACGAGTCGATCTACCAGGCCGTCTACGTCCAAGCCAAGGGCGAGCTGCGCAAGGAGCTGGCCGCCTGCCTGCGCCAGGGCCGAGCCCGACGCCGCCCCCAAGGGCGCAGCGCCACGACCGTCGGCAAGATCGTCGGCATGGTCAACATCTCCGAGCGCCCCGCCGAGATCGAGGACCGGGCGGTCCCCGGGCACTGGGAGGGCGACCTGATCATCGGCGCCAACGGCAAGAGCGCCGTGGCCACGGTGGTGGAACGCAGCACCCGGATGGGCATGCTCATCAAACTCGACGACAAGACCGCCGCCCACGTCGCCCAGCGCATCTCCGAGCACATCGTCGGGCTGCCCGGACAGCTCGCCCTGTCCCTGACGTGGGACCAGGGCAAAGAGCTCGCCGCCCACGTCTCCTTCACGGTGGCGACCGGCATCCCGGTGTTCTTCTGCGACCCCCACTCGCCTTGGCAGCGGGGCACCAACGAGAACTGGAACGGGCTCGTCCGTCAGTTCCTGCCCAAGGGCACCGACCTCTCGCTCCACTCCCAAGACGACCTCGACGCGATCGCCCGGCTCCTCAATGAACGCCCGCGCATGACCCTGGGGTGGGATACTCCAGCGGAACGATTCAACGAGTTTGTCGCGGCCGCTGCTTGAAACCGCCGTGCTTCGAACGACGCGGATCGCGCAGGAAATGTCGACGGGGGAAGGATCTCGACCCCTTCGGTCTAGATCAGATCGTCGGCAGTCGCCGTGCCGACTCCCCCGGTGCCGACTCCCCCTGTGCCGGCTCCTACCGCGCCGACTCCCCCGGTGCCGACTCCCACCGCGCCGGCTCCCACCGCGCCGACTCCCACCGCGCCGGCTCCTACCGCGCCGGCTCCTACCGTGGCCGCGTCGTCCCACTGCAAGCGGGGGGCGTCGCCCCAAAGCCGCTCGAGGTCGTAATAGCGGCGGGTCTCGTCGAGGAAGACGTGGGCCACGAAGTCGCCATAGTCGAGCAGGATCCACTCGGCCTGCTGGGCGCCCTCCATGCGCAGCGGCGACGGGCCGCCGCCGACCTTCACCTGCGCTTCGATCTCCTCGGCGATGGTGCGCACCTGGCGGTGGTTGCTGCCGCTCGTGATGACGAAGGCCTCGGTGATGGCGAGGATCTTGCCCACCTCGAGCACGACGGTGTCGTCGCCACCCTTGGAAGCGGCGGCCCGGGCCGCGGTGATGGCCCAGGAGCGGACGTCGGCGAGACCCGCCGCAAGGTCTGGTTCGCTCTGGCTGGACCGCGCCGTCATCTGTCTCCAGCGTACAGGCCAGATTCACGGATGAGGTTGATTACTGCTCGGGGCACCAGATACTCGAGCGGACGGCCGTCAGCGGCGCGGGCCCGGAGGTCGGAGCTGGAGATCTCGAGCTGGGGGATCTCGACAGTTTCGACACTCCACCCGGGACCCACCTCAGGCACGGCGCTGCCAGGCCGGTTGACGACCACGAGCGTGGCCAACCGGCGCACGACATCGATCTGCTCCCAACTGTCGAGCTCGGCGGCGACGTCGGCGCCGACGACGAGGAACAGCACCCGATTGTCGGCAGCGAGTTCTTGAAGAGTGTCAGCCGTGAACGAGTCACCGCCTCTGTCGATCTCCAGCCTGCTGGCCTCCAGGCCCGGCGCGCCCTCGACCGCCGCTTCGACGAGTGCGAAGCGTTTTTCGGCGGGCGTGACTTCCCTGTCGCTCTTCTGCCACGGCTGATTGGCGACCACCAGCAACACCCGGTCGAGGCCCAGCGCCTGCTTGGCGTTGACGGCGGCAACGAGATGCCCGATGTGAATCGGGTCGAACGTGCCCCCGAAGACGCCTAGCCGCTCCACAACCGGACTCTGCCGCCCCACAACCGGACTCTGCCGCCCCACAACCGGACTCTGCATAACCGGACTATAAGGACCGGGAGGCCCGGTAGCCTTGACCCGCTCATGACTACCGAAACCACACCGAGTGCCTGGACGCCGTCGAGCTGGCGGGAGCGCCCCGCGCTCCAGCAGCCCGACTGGCCCGACGAGACGGCGCTCGCCGAAGTACTGGCGCGCCTCAGCACGCTCCACCCACTCGTATTTGCAGGTGAGGTGCGCGACCTCACGTCGTCGCTTGGCAGTGTGGCCGCCGGGGAGGCGTTCCTGCTCCAGGCCGGCGACTGCGCCGAATCATTCGACTACTCCGCCGATTCCGTGCGCGACAAGCTCAAGGTCATCCTCCAGATGGCCGTCGTGCTCACCTACGGCGCGGGCGTGCCAGTGGTGAAGATGGGGCGCATCGCGGGCCAGTTCGCCAAGCCGCGCTCCGAGGCCACCGAGACCGTCGATGGCTCGGTGCTGCCGTCGTTCAGAGGTCACATCGTCAACGACGACGCGCCGACGGCACTCGGACGCGCCGCCGACCCGGCCAGGTTGCTGCAGGCGTACCACCAGTCGGCGTCGACGATGAACCTGTTGCGGGCCTTCACCAAGGGTGGCTTCGCCGATCTCACCAAGGTGCACGTGTGGAACCAGCAGTTCGTGGCGTCGAGTGCGGAGGGCCGCCGCTACGAGCGCATCGCGGCCGAGATCGAGCGCGCCATGCGGTTCATGGCGGCGTGTGGCATCGACCTGGCCGCCGAGACAAGCCTGCACCAGGTCGACTTCTGGACGAGCCACGAGGCCCTCCTGCTCGGCTACGAGGAAGCACTCACCCGGCAGGACTCGCTCAGCGGCAACTGGTACGACTGCTCCGCGCACCTCCTTTGGGTCGGCGATCGCACCCGCCAGCTCGATGGAGCTCATGTTGCCTTCCTCCGGGGCGTCGACAACCCGCTCGGGGTCAAGCTCGGCCCCGATGCCACACCCGATCAGACGGTGGCGTTGTGCGAAGTCCTCGACCCCGACC
>JALZBN010000316.1 GCA_030947365.1 Actinomycetota bacterium | reverse complement strand
GCATCAGCGTCGCCGCCCCTGGCGGCGCGCAGCAGGTCCTTGGTCTGGCGACGGAGTTGACCAAGGTCAGGTCGAGGGGGAAGATCGGGCATGACGTCTCCTTTTCACCCGAGGTTCGCGTTCAGGCAGGGAGATCGTCAGTCCAGAAGCGGCGCACCGCAAAGGTGGACTCAGTCCTGCCCGCGAACCCGGAGGCGCCCTCCAGCGCCACGGCGGACTCTATCCAAGGACCTGCACATAGGCAGTGCCCCGAGCAGGATTCGAACCTGCGGCCTACTCCTTAGGAGGCACCAGAAGCGGGGCACCGCAAGGGTACCCAAGGGCATGCGAGGGGAAGATATCCCTGGAACAGGGCAGGATCTGCGCGCAGGGCGGCGGACTACGGAACCCTCCCTGTCCCGACTTGATGTACCCGTTTAGTACCTCGACATGACCGCCGGACCAAGGGCCCGCGACGCGTAGCCGGAGTCCGCACCGTGATCAGCGGCCTCGGCGTCCGCCACCGCCGCGGCGGCTACCGCGACGCCGAAAGCCAGGCGTCCATCGAATCCTGGTTTTCAACGTAGGAAGCCGCGCGCCTGAGGCCGCGCAGCGGCGCGTGCCGACGTTCCTACATCGTGCTTAGGTTGGGCTTAGGGGCTGCTTAGGCGTAGACGCGAGCGTGGCGCGCATGCGTGTGCGGTGGACAAGGGATTGTTGGCGGCAGAGGCGATCTTGCTGCGCCGCCGGTCCGGGGTCGCGTTGAGGCGGGGTCTTTGAGCGCGGTGCGCGTCCGTCTTCGGTCGGGCGGTCCGGCCGCCGCGGCGGGGCGTTTGGATGGGGAGGTGAGGGGCGAGCGTTTCACGCCGAGGTGGCCCGGCATGGTCCTCCTGTTGCTGTGTGCAATTGCGATCGGGGTGGGTCTCCTGGATCTCGGGCCTCCGAGTGCGCCGGCCACCCGGGCCAGGGTGGTGATGGCGCAGCGCGGCGTCGTGCAGTCGACGGTCTCGGGGAGTGGGACCCTCCAGCCGGTCGGTACCACTAACGTCAACTTCAGGACGGGCGGCCAGGTGGCGCATCTCTATGTGGCCCAGGGAGCGCGCGTCTATACGGGCGAGCTGCTGGCGACGATCGATCCTACGAGCGCCAACGAGGCGTTGGACGTAGCGCGCGCCAACCTCACCGCGGCAGATCAGCGCCTAGCGCAGACGAGGTCATCGGCGAGCTCGCAATCGACGACGAGCACGACCAGCGCTCGAGCAACCACGGCGAGCGTCCAACAATCCCCAACCGCAAGCGTCGCGCAGAACCGACGCACGACCTCCAAGCCCGGACAGAGCAGTATGCCTGCCGGCTCGAAGCCGAAGCCGAAGCCGAAGCCGAAGCCGAAGCCGACGGGCTCGGGCTCGAAGCCAAAGACGACCGGCTCGGGCTCGAAACAGACGACGACGCTCTCCACTACACAGGGCGCCGGCAGCGGCCAGTCCCCATCCGGCCAGTCGTCGGGTGGGGGCGGGGCAACCCAGAGCTCCACCGCGGCCGACGTCGCCTCGGCTAAGGCGACGGTCGAGAGCGCCAAGGTGAGCATGGCTTCGGCGCAGCGCGCGGTAGGCGAGACGAAGCTCTTCTCGCCGGTGTCCGGCACAGTGACGTCGATCGCCGGCCAGGTCGGCCAGACGGTGAGCGCCGGGGGCGGAAGCTCGACGGGGGGCGGCACGGCGGGCTCCTCGAGCTCGGCGGCAAGCGGCGGCGGTGGCTCGTCGAGCGGTGGCGGCGGGGCCTCGAGCGGCGGCGGGGCGTCGGGCGGCACCGCCACGGTCGGCGCTGGCACCGCGAGCTCCGGCGCTTCGGGCGCCGCCTCGGGCAGCGGCGGCTCAGGCTTCATCGTGGTCACCGACCTCGACAGCCTCAAGCTCAAAGTGCCCCTCAGTGAGTCGGACATCCATCGAGTGCAGGTCGGCCAACCCGCTTCGCTGACCGTCAACGCACTGCCGGGGGAGAAGCTCGCCGGGCACGTGACGGCGATCGAGGACCTCTCGACCACCAACAACGGCGTCGTGAGCTACAACGTGACGCTTGACCTCGACCAGACGGTCGCGGGGCTCAAGGCGGGCATGACGGCATCCGCGCAGATCGTCGCGGCACAGGTCGACGGGGTGGTCAGCGTTCCCACCTCGGCCGTCTCTCGGCGCGGTCCCACCGCAACCGTGACGGTGGTCCGGGGCGCAAAGAAGATCGTTCGGCCCGTCGTCACCGGGACGGCCGGGGACAGCACGACCCAGATCGTGAGCGGCCTCAGCCCGGACGAGCAGGTGGCGATCTCCATCCCCACCGCGACCGCCGGGGCGACGGGCACCGGTGGGTTGGGCG
>JALZBN010000006.1 GCA_030947365.1 Actinomycetota bacterium | reverse complement strand
GTCCAACACGAACTCGCAGAAGTGAGCTAGAACGAAGACCCGAGGTTGAAGTGGTGGTCGTCATACACCACTCCCGCGGACGTGACCGTGGGATACCTGTGTGCTTTCCCTTGCTGTCCTGTACCTTCGAGGTAGGCGCCGCCAGGTGAGGGGATCCGCTCGCGCCGGCTGCGACAGACACGTCCCCGCGATAGAACAGTGGCGCGCCGGGCCCGTAGCTCAGTCGGTCAGAGCAGCGGACTCATAATCCGTCGGTCGCTGGTTCGATCCCAGCCGGGCCCACCGACGCCACTGGAGAGGTTGAGATGTAGGTGGGTTTTGGGACGTAGGTGGTTTTGGGACGTAGGTGGGTAAGGTCAGGGCATGCGTTTTCGACTGGGATTCATGTCCGGAATGGCAGCGGGCTATTACCTCGGCAGCAAAGCCGGGCGCCAGCGCTACGACCAGATCAACCGCACCGTCCGTCGCCTTCGGCGGTCGGACACGTTCGAGACTGCGACCGACAAGGCGAAGTCCACCCTGGAGGACGGGGTTGGCAAGGCCAAGGATCTTGTCAGTAGCCGGCTGGGCGACGGCGGCAACGGCGACGCGCCGGCCAATGGCATGCCGACGCGTTTCGCGTAGCCGCTCCCACTATTCCTCTTCGAGGTACCAGTTATTCCTCTTCGAGGTACCAGTTATTCCTCTTCGAGGTACCAGTTATTCCTCTTCGAGGTAGTCGCGAAGCTTCTGGCTTCGGATGGGGTGACGCAGCTTGGCCAAGGTCTTGGCCTCGATCTGACGAATGCGTTCACGGGTCACACCGAACTCTCGGCCGACCTCCTCGAGGGTACGCACTTGGCCGTCGTCGAGCCCGAAGCGCAGCCGGACGACTTGACGTTCGCGGTCGGTGAGACCGTCGAGGGCCTCGTTGACGGCCTCGGCCAGCAGGGCGCGTGCCGCGGCGTCGGCAGGAGCAACCGCTTGTTGGTCCTCGATGAAGTCGCCCAGATAGCTGTCGTCGTCTTGGCCCACCGGCGTCTCCAACGACACCGGCTCCTGGGCGATTCGATGAATCTCGCGCACCTTGGCCGGCGTCATCCGCAAGCGGAGGGCTAGCTCGTCAAGGGTCGGTTCGTGACCGAGCTCTTGGAGGAGCTGGCGCTCGACACGGAGCACCGTGTGAATGGTCTCGACCATGTGCACAGGAACACGAATCGTTCGGGCTTGATCGGCGATCGCCCGGGTGATGGCCTGGCGAATCCACCACGTGGCATAGGTCGAGAACTTGAAGCCCTTGGTGTAGTCGAACTTCTCCACGGCACGGATCAGGCCCAGGTTGCCTTCCTGGATCAGATCGAGGAAGAGCAGGCCCCGACCGAGGTAACGCTTGGCGATGGAAACGACGAGTCGAAGGTTGGCCTCGGTCAAGTCTTTCTTGGCGTGGAAGCCGTCGGCGACGACCGCCTCCAACGGCGCCAGTTCGGTCTCCGGAACGCTTGTCTCCGGACCACTGGCGTCCTCCAGCGCAGCTATGAGCGCCGCCGCTTCGAGACCGGCCTCGATCCGCTTGGCGAGCGCAACCTCCTCTCTGCCGGTGAGGAGGTCGACCTTTCCGATCTCTTGGAGATAGGTGCGCACCGGGTCGACCGAGAGGGCGCTCGATTTGTCGCCGGCCGCGCCCGAACCGGCCCGCTCCTTCTTGACAACCGGTTCGGGCCCGGTGACGGAGCTGGGCGGCACCGGTGGGCGCGGCGCGCCGGCAGACCCGTTTCCCGCCGCTGGCGGCTCCTCGATCGCCTCGTCGAGTTCGATCCCCTCGGCCGCCAGCCGCAAGCGGATGGCATCGATCAACTCGGGGGTCAGTTCGATGTCACGGAGAAGGAGCACGACCTCGTCGGGCGTGAGCGAGCCCCGCTGACGCCCCTGCGCCAGGAGATGGTGGAAGGCTGCGGTCGACACTCCGGGGAGGGCCGGAAGCGCTGTGGCATCGGTCATGTCTCCACCTCGGGCTGTTCTGCCAACCAGCGTACCAACGTGTTCGTAGCCTCAACTGACGTTGCTGGCTCTCGAAGTCCTTCCAAGGTGAGCTTCAACCAACCGGTCACCGGCGCGTAGCTCATGGGGTCTTCGGACCGCCGCGCCGATACCTCGAGATATGCGAGGGCGCGCCGCCCCGCTTCCTCAGCCAAGCGGTTCATCACGTCGTCTGCGTCGGCGCCGGGATCCTCGACGGCCAGCCGCTGCAGAAGGGTTGCCGCCGTCGGGTCGGCCCGGGCAATGGCGTCGTGAACGTTGTCCGATCCGGCCAACGCCCGGTACGCGCCGAGTGCCACCTCATCGTCGAACAAGACGGCGTTCAGGCGACCGAGGATGGTGTCGGGATGGTGCAAGGCAAGCCGCAGGGCCTCGATCTCGGGACGGGACCGCGGCTCAGACGCAGGTGCCGCGACCCGGCGCTCAGGTCGCGACGTCGGCCGAGGACCGTTGGCGGCGAGGTCTCGCAGTCGATCAGGCGAGATCCGGGTGCGGTCGGCAACTTCCATCAGGTACTGATCGCGCACCAACGAACTTGGATGCTCTCGCACGACGGCCAGCGCGGCCTCGGCGACGCGGGCCCGGCCCTCCGGGTTACGCAGGTCGGCGTCAGCCAGGACCCGCTCCAGCCGGAAGGAGAGGAAGGGCCGGGCGCCGCTGATCGCGGCCTTGAGGCCGTCAGGGTCGCGCCGGGCCAACTCGCCCGGGTCCGTGCCGGACGGAAGGGCGGCGACAGAGATGTCGACCTCGTAGAGGCGTTCCCATTCGTAGAAGCGCTCGGCTGCCGCCTGGCCGGCGGAATCGGCGTCATAGGCGAGAACCACACGCCGGGCAAAGTTCTTCAGGGTGCGGAAATGCTCGTCGGCGAGGGCGGTGCCGCAGGTGGCCACGGCGCGGCGCACCCCGACAGCGGCCAGGCCCATTACGTCGGTATAGCCCTCGCAGACGACGACCTCGCCGCTCTCGACGATGCCGGCCTTGGCCCAGTTGAGGCCGTAGAGCACCCGTCGCTTCGAATAGATGGGTGTCTCAGGTGAGTTCTTGTACTTCGGCGGGGCCCCATCCGGAAGCGACCGGCCACCGAACGCCACCGGATCGCCCCGCACATCGAAGATCGGGAACATGAGCCGCGACCTGAAGGCATCCTGCTGGCGTTCCCGGCGGTTCAAGAAGCCGAGCCCCGTGTCGCGCAAGACGTCGACCGGCAGCTTCAAATGGCGGCAAAGCGCGTCCCAGTCGTCGGGTGCCCATCCCAGGCGGTAGGTCCGCACCATCTCCCCGTCGTACCCGCGGGAGCGCACGTATGCCCGAGCGGCAGCCGCATCGGGGGCGGACAGGAGCCGCTCGTGATACCAGTCGACGGCGGCGCGCATGGCTTCGACCAGGCGGTCATGACGCTGCCGTTCCCGAGATACGGCGGCGTCGTCGTAGCGCACCTGGATGCCGGCACGACCGGCGAGCATCTCGACGGCCTCGGCGAATTCGAGGTGCTGGACCTCACGTACGAAGGTGATCACGTCGCCCTTGGCGCCGCATCCGAAGCAGTAGTACAGCCCTTCTTCGGCGTTGACCGAGAACGAAGGCGTCTTCTCGGCATGAAAGGGGCAGAGCCCCTGGTACCGCCGCCCCACTTTCCGGAGGGCGACGTGTTCACCGGCGATCTGGATGATGTCCGACGCCTGCCTCACCCTCGCTATGTCGTCGGCAACGATCCCCACAGCTGGGAGTGAATCAGAATACGGAGTTAGCCGCGCGCCCCGCCGGTAAACCGCCATCCGGCAAGGTGCAGGCTGGGGACGAAGGTCGAGCTGTCGACGAGCCGGCCGTCATCGGCGGTGCCCAGCACCGTGCCCGGCGCAAGTGCCTCGGCATAGGACTGGGTGAAGCGGAGGTTGCTGACCGCCTTGGTGATCTCACCATCCTCGATGAGAAAAGTGCCGTTGCGCGTGAGGCCGGTGACGGCGAGCGTCTTGGGGTCGATCACCCGCGTGTACCAGAAGTCAGATATGAGAAGGCCCCGGCGGACGGCACCGACGATGTCGTCGAAGGGCCGCGGCCCGGCACCCTCCAGGAACAGGTTGCCGGCCATGGGCCCGTAGCTCTCTCCGCCGACAACGGCGTGCCCGGTGCTCCGTGTGCCGGCCAAGCGGGCCGTACGGCGATCATGGAGCAACTTTTCGACGACGCCGGCGCGCACGAGGTCGACTCGCGTCTTCGGCGTACCCTCGGCGTCGAACGGCAAGCCCAGCGCCCTCTCGTCGGAGACGTCGTCGAAGATTCCAAGCGCGGGGTCGAGCTGGAGCTCGCCGAGGTGGACGAACGATCGCCCCTCGGCGTACGCCTTGGCGTTGAAACCGTAGGCGCCGAGGAATCCGACGATGTCGGCGACGCATCGGGGACCGAGCACCACCTCGTACTCGCCCGGTTCCAGGTCGACAGGGTTCTGGTCGCCCCGTCGGGCCGAGCCGGCGGCTGTCGCGCCGGCGACGGCGCCATCGAGCTGCGTCAAGCGGCTGGCCGTCTGCCAGCCGCACCCATCGGACGTCGTGGTGCGCTGGACGCCGTCGACGGCTGCGTGGGAATACCGCCCGAGCGCTCGTTGTCCGGCAGAGTTGGCGAAGCACGCGTCCGAACCGCCCGTGTCGCAGTATCCGGCCGCGCTGAGCTCCGGCGCGGCCTCGACGAAGGCACTGACAACGGTCGCCCGGCTCTCCGGCGTGGCGACCCGAGTGTCCTCGTCATAGCGATCGACCGGCGGGATCGGCGCGGGCGGCGCCAGGCCCGGCCAATCGGGGTCGGCGGGCCGCAAGCGAGCGGCCTCTAGCGTGCCTTCGACTAGCCGGGACAAACCGTCACTATCGATACGGTTCGTCGACGCGGCTGCCTGACGACCGTCGGTGACAACTCGGACCCGCACCGACCGATTGTCTTCGGCAACGTTTTGATGGATCGCCGAGTTGGCGAACCGCGTGAGCGCGTACCGGCCCTCGTGGGCCGAAACCTCGGCTTCGGCGCGCGACCCAACCAATTCGAGGACCCGATCGCAGAGTTCAGACGGGTTCACCGAACGAACCTCACCTGGCGACGCCCACCCGCACCGCTTTGAAGCGCGCCGGCACGGCCGGATGCCCGGTATGGCCCGACTGCAAGGGCTGGCCCTTGCCGCAGTTCGGCGTTCCCCAGAACAGCCACTCGTCTCGGCTGCCGAGCATGTCGAGCGAGGCCCAGAACTGCGGAGTTATGCCCGTGTAACTGGGATTGCGGAGGAGCCGCCCCAACCGTCCGTTCTTTATCTCCCGGCCGTACTCGCAGCCAAACTGGAAGTTGAGCCGCTTGTCGTCGATCGACCACGATCGGTTGGTCTCCATATAGATGCCATCAGTGGTGTCGGCGACCATCTCGTCGAGGCTCGAGCTGCCCGGCAGCAGGCCGACGTTGGTCATGCGCACCATCGGAAGCCGGTCGTAACCGTCGGCCCGCACCATCCCACCCGGTGCGACACCCGCGATGGCGGCGGAGTCGCGACCGCTGAGGACGCCCACCCAGACGCCTTCGCGCACAATGTCGACCGGCGCTGCGGGCGTGCCTTCGTCGTCGAACCCGAACGAACCGAGGGCACCTGGCAATGTCGCATCGGCGGTGATGTTCATCAACTCCGACCCGTAGCGGAAGCGTCCGAGCTGGGTGAGGTCGAGGAAGGAGGTACCGGCGAACGCGGCCTCCCATCCGAGGATTCGGTCGAGCTCGATGGCATGGCCGACTGACTCGTGGACCTGGAGCCCCAACTGCTCGGGGCCGAGAATGAGGTCGGTGATGCCCGCCGGACAAAGCGGCGCCGAAAGAAGCTCGACCGCCTCCTCCCCCACTCGTTGCGCGTTTCCGGCTAGATCCGCCTCGCGGACAATCTCGAATCCGCGAGTGCCGTAATTGCCGCCGATCCCTGTATAGGAGCGGCGCTGGGTCTCACTGTCGCCGGCGGCGGTCGCACTCATTCCCGCGCCGCACTCGACTATGTGCTGCGAGATCCGATGTCCTTGGCTGGAAACGAACCACTTCTCCGTGTCCCAAGAGGTGTAGTTCGCCTCCGCGACGCGCACTCCGGCGACGGCCGTCATTCCGGCCGAGGCCGTTACCAAGATGTCGGCCTTCTCGGCCGTGGAGACACCAGCCGGTAGCTCCTTCCAACCGGAGTCCCAATGCGCTTCGCTCACCGCGACGTCGGCCAGCTGGAGGGGCGGACCGGGCACCTGGGCGGACGCCTTGGCGATGGCAGCCGCCTCTTCGCCGGCGCGTCTGACCTTCGCGTCGGTCAGGTCGGCGGTGGCGAAGAAGCCCCACGATGATCCGAAGAGAGCGCGCACCCCGACACCGGCGGAGTCGGCGCGCCGGAGCGCCTCGAGCACGCCACTGCGCGCCCCGAGATGCTCACTCGACGAGAGGACGGCCCGGGCATCGGCATAGGACGCGCCGGCGGCGAGAGCACCCTCCACCGCGGCGGTGGCGTAGTCGAACACGAAAGCCGGACCCTGGCTACGAGTCGCCGACTACGACTCGGCGGCTATTGCTTGAGCGGCAGCGAGGCGGGCGATGGGGACACGGAACGGAGAACACGACACATAGTCAAGGCCGGCCTCACGGAACAGCGCAATCGACTCGGGATCGCCGCCGTGCTCGCCACAGACCCCGAGCTTGAGCGCTGGTCGAGCGGCCCGGCCTCGCTCGGACGCGATGAGAACGAGCTCGCCGACGGCGGGCTTGTCGATCGTCTCGAACGGGTTGCGCTTGAGCAGACCCTCTTCGAGGTAGATCGACATGATGCGCCCTTCGATGTCGTCGCGGCTGAAGCCAAACACCATCTGGGTCAGATCGTTGGTGCCGAATGAGAAGAAGTCGGCCTCTTCGGCGAGGTCTCCGGCGCGCAGGGCGGCGCGCGGCGTCTCGATCATGGTGCCGATCGTCACGTCGACGGGCTTACGGACACCGCTTGTCGCCTCGCGCACGGCGCCCTCAACCCAGCTTCGAGCCAATGCCATCTCTTCGCGTGAGACGGTGAGGGGGATCATGATCTCGACGACCGGCCGACCACCGACCTTGACCCGGTCGGCGGCTGCCTCCATCAACGCCCGCACCTGCATGGCGTAGAGACCGGGCTTGAGCACACCGAGACGGACGCCGCGGGTGCCGAGCATCGGGTTGAACTCGTGCCACAGCTGGGCGGCGCGGAAGAAACCCTGCTCCTCGTCGGTGAGGCCATGAACTGCGGCTTTGATCGCCAACTCCTCGGTGCGAGGCAGGAATTCGTGCAGTGGCGGGTCGAGCAAGCGGACGGTTACCGGCAAGCCGTCCATGGCCTCGAGGATCTCGGCGAAGTCTGCTTTCTGGGCCTTCCGCAACTCTTCGAGCGCAGCAGCCTCTTCGTCTGGAGTATCCGCAAGAATCATGCGGCGAACGACGGGAAGGCGCTCGCCGAGGAACATGTGCTCAGTCCGACACAGGCCGATACCCTCGGCGCCGAACCGTCTCGCATTCGCGGCATCGGGACCGGTGTCGGCGTTGGCGCGCACGGCCATCTTCCCCTTGCGGATCTCGTCGGCCCAGCCCAGGATCGTCGTGAACTCGGGTGGAGGCTCGGCGACGGACAACTCGACAGCTCCGAGCATCACGTTGCCGGACGTGCCGTCGACGGAGATTACGTCTCCCTCGGTCACTGTGTGCGCGCCTGCGGTGAAGCTGTCGCCGCGGATCACCACTGACTCGGCGCCGACCACGGCGGGCTTGCCCCAGCCCCGGGCCACGACGGCGGCGTGGCTCACCAGCCCGCCTCTCGAGGTGAGAATGCCCTCAGCCACGATCATTCCGTGCACGTCTTCGGGCGACGTCTCGGTGCGCACGAGGATCACCGGCTCACCCCGCTCGGCGGCGTCAGCCGCGCCGTCGGCGGTGAAATACGCCCTGCCCACGGCGGCACCGGGAGACGCAGCCAACCCCGTTGCCAACACGTTGGCATCAGTCTCCGCGAACTGCGGATGCAACACGCCCTCGAGGTGGTCAGCAGTGACCCGCTGCACCGCCTCCGTCTTCGAGAGCTTGATCTTTCGATCCTTGGTCATGGCAACCGCCATCTTCAGCGCCGCCGCGCCGGTGCGTTTGCCGACCCGCGTCTGAAGCATCCAGAGCTTGCCCTGCTCGATGGTGAACTCGGTGTCGCACATGTCGCGGTAATGGCGCTCAAGGCGCTCGAAGATGCCGAGGAGCTGCTTGTAGATCTTGGGAAAGAGGTCCTTCATGTCCTCGAGCGGGAGCGTGTTGCGAATGCCGGCGACAACGTCTTCCCCCTGGGCATTTACGAGGAAGTCGCCGTACCCGCCAGCCGCGCCGGTTGCGGGATCACGGGTGAAGCCCACACCCGTACCGGAATTGTCGTCACGGTTCCCGAAGACCATCGCCTGCACGTTGACGGCCGTGCCGAGGTCGTGCGGGATGCGCTCGCGCACCCGGTAGGCCACCGCCCGGGCGCCGTTCCACGATCTGAACACGGCCTCGATCGCGCCGCGGAGCTGGGCTTCGGGGTCTTGGGGGAAGGGGGAGCCGGTGTGGGTCTGGACGATGCCCTTGAACGCGTCGACCAGATACTCGAGCAGCTCGGCAGGAACCTCGGCATCGCTCTCGGTGTGAGCCAGCTGCTTGGCCGCCTCGAACAGACTGTCGAACTCCTCGCCCGGGATGTCGAGGACGATGCGGCCATACATCTGCACGAACCGCCGGTAGCTGTCATATGCGAATCGCTCGTCGCCGGTCTGCTTGGCCAGCCCGGCTACCGACTCGTCGTTGAGCCCCAGGTTGAGGACAGTGTCCATCATCCCTGGCATCGAGAACTTTGCTCCCGATCGCACGCTCACGAGGAGAGGATCTGAGGCATCACCGAGCCGCTTGCCCATTGTCTTTTCGAGCCGGCGCAACTGGCGACCGACCTCGTCGGACAAACCCTTGGGCCATCCCTCGTGCATGTAGTCCCGGCACGCGTCAGTCGTGATTGTGAAACCCGGGGGAACGGGAAGATCAAGAACGGAAGTCATCTCGGCCAAGTTCGCGCCCTTGCCGCCGAGCAGGTTCTTCATGCTCATCGGCGGCTTCTTGTACTTGTGGTCGAACGCGAACACGTACGTCAAGGCGCGAAAGTCTTTCTCGAAGAGGCCAGGTTGGCAGGAAGCTTAGTTGAGCACCCCGACCGCAGCCTGAAGCCGATCGGCCGTCGGCGCGTCATCGGCGAGAAGTATGTCGACCTGAGAGCCGTTGCGGGTGATGCGGCCCGCGCCGTCAGGACCTGAGAATCGACCGTCGGCGCCGGGCCCGCGACCGGAGCCCGACCACGTCGCGGCCCAGCTGTCGAGGGCCTTCTCGAACCGCGACGCGTCGTCGTCGGTGTCGGTCTGCCAACGGTCGACGACTCCGAGGGCGGTGCCACACCGCACCGTCTGGAAGACGTCGCCGTTCCATCCCTGGCCGCCGTTCTTCGCACCGACCAGTAGTTCCTTCATCGTGAACTCGCCCAGCGTGTTCGTCCTCACCGGGTCACAACCGGTGGCGGCGGCAACATCGGCGAGCGGCGGTGGCACCCACCCCTGGCCGGAGTTGTAGAGATCGGGGTGCAAGATCTGCTCGGTCGAGGTTGGTGGTTGCAAGTAGGCCTGGTCGACTCGTTTGAAGCTCTTTCCGTCGATCAGTCCGGCGACAAACTGGGTGCCCGTGGTGTACGGGAAGAGCAGCGAATCCCGCAGATACGCCGGCGACCGGTCGAGCACCGAGCTCTGTGAACCGCCACCGAGAAGCGCCGCGGCCTGTTCGTCGGCGCTCAAATATGCGTCAGCCCAGCGCAGCTGCAGGTTCACTGCGTCGCCCTCAATGAGCGCCGTGAAGGCGCCGTACTCCTCCTCCTTGTCGGCGGCATCGAGAGCTTGAGATCGCCCTCCGAAATCGAAGTACTGGTCGGTAAGCGCGTGATCCAGCTCATGGGCTATCGAGACCTTGGTGTCGGGAGCCACTTCGCCGCCGCCGGCATCGGCGACCACGAGTTCCTTGGTGACCGGGTCGTAGAAACCCAGCACCTGCTCGGCGAGGAGATCATCGATGGCCTTGGCGTAATCGAGGTCGCGAGGAATGAGGTGCAAGACTTTCAATGTGGCTTCATCGCCGGCGATGCGCTCGGGATGGGCGTCGCGCGCCGTGACCTGTTTCACCCGCTGGGCGAGTTGCGGCTTCGACACCACCTGAACGGCAAGGGGAGCCCTCCATGCCAGGCCCCGGATCTGCGATACCTGGGCCTTGATCTGCGTTATGTAGGCCGGCTCTCCAGCGGCGCCGGCGACCGTGGACGGGACTGTCGTGCTCGCGCCGGTCGTTGGGGTCGTCGACAGACTCGGTGCGGTCCGAGACGGGGCGTCGTCACGAGTGAGTCGGATCCCAGCGGTCACCAGACCGCCGACGAGCAACAGCACGGTCAACACGACAAGAACGACCGACGCGCCGCGCCGGTCGTGACGAGACGTCTGTGGCAGAGGAGGTTCTTGCGGTTGCAACGGGCGCCGGCGCGCTACGCGGCCAGGCGGTCGCGGAGATGGTCGACGAGTTCGTCGATTGCGACTCGGTCTTGGGACAGGGTGTCGCGATCGCGGACGGTGACCGCTTTGTCGTCGAGAGACTCGAAGTCGATCGTGACGCAGTAGGGAGTGCCGATCTCATCCTGGCGCCGGTAACGGCGGCCAATCGCCTGGGTCTCGTCGTAATCGCACATGAAGTGCGGCTGCAACGTCGCGAGCACCTCGCGCGCCGTCGGCACAAGGGTGTCCTTCTTCGACAACGGCAGCACCGCGACCTTGTACGGAGCCAAGCGGCGGTCAAGTCGGAGGACGGTTCGCTTCTCGCCGTTGACTTCGTCTTCGTCGAAGGCCGCCAATAGAAAAGCCATCATCGAACGCCCGACGCCCGCAGCGGGCTCGATCACGTGAGGCACGTAGCGCTCGCCGGTGGCCTGGTCGAAGTACTCGAGCCGCTCGCCCGAGAACTTGGCGTGCTGGGTGAGGTCGTAATCGGTGCGGTTGGCGACGCCCTCGAGCTCGCCCCAGCCCCACGGATAGTTGAACTCGACATCGGCCGTACCCGTCGAATAATGCGACAGCTCGTCGGGGTCATGGCCGCGTAGGCGCAGGCTTGCTTCGGGGATTCCAAGATCGATGTACCAGGCCAGGCGCTTGGCCTTCCAGTACTCGAACCATTTCTCACCTTGGTCGGGCGGCACGAAGTACTCCATCTCCATCTGCTCGAACTCGCGGGTGCGAAAGATGAAGTTGCCTGGCGTGATCTCGTTGCGAAACGACTTGCCTTGCTGCGCGATACCAAACGGCGGCTTCTTGCGGCTCGTCTGCAACACGTTGGCGAAGTTCACGAAGATGCCCTGCGCGGTCTCGGGGCGGAGATACGCCACCGCACCTTCGTCTTCGACCGGACCGACATGGGTCTTGAACATGAGGTGGAAGGCACGGGCATCGGTGAGGTCTTTGGAGCCGCACTTGGGGCACGTGTCGACAATCTGGTCGGCGCGCCACCGCTCCTTGCAGTTCCGACAGTCGACAAGCGGGTCGGTGAAGGTGGCCACGTGACCCGAGGCCTCCCAGACCCTCGGCGCCATGAGGACAGCGGCGTCGAGCCCGACGATGTCGTCACGCTCCTGCACCATGGCGCGCCACCACGCCTCCATCACGTTGCGCTTCAGGAGGACCCCGAGGGGCCCATAGTCATACGTCGAGCGGAATCCGCCATAGATCTCGCTCGACGGAAAGACGAATCCGCGCCGCTTGCAGAGGTTGACGACCTGTTCCATGAGATCCGGCACGCCAGCCAGGGTAGCGGGCAGTCAGGCCCGGTCGAGGATCGTCACCGATCGGAGACGACGCTCGAGATGGTGCTCCATGGCCCTGGTTGCGAGCCGGGTGATCTCCGTCGTAGGCCGGCCCTCGGGCTCGTTGAGCGCGCCGGCCAGGTCGCCGTTAAGGACGCGCCGGATCAGCGCCAGGGCCTCGGGGCTGAGGGCCGGGGCCGACGCGGCGCGAGCGCAGCCGGCACAGAGCGCGCCGCCGTGGAGCAGGTCGAAACCGACAAGCTCGTCGGTCGACGCACACCCGGCGCAGGAGTCGAGCATGGGGTGGAATCCCTCCATGGCGAGCGTCTTCAGGAAGAACGCCGGCACCAGCAGCGGCGCGTCGTGAGCCGCCAGGGCCCGAAGCGCGCCAACGAGCATCTGATAGAGCCGAGCGTTTGGCTGGCGCTCCGGCACCATCTGGTCGGCGGCCTCTAGCAGCGAATGGGCCCTCGTCAGGCGGTCGAGGTCTTCGCGCACCGGTCGGAACTGCTCGATCGCCTCGGCTTGGTTGATGACGTCGAGCTCGCGGCCCTCGTAGAACAAGAGGGCGACGTGACTCATGGGCTCGACCCGGCCACCGAACCGACTCTTTGTTTTCCGTACGCCCTTGGCAACGGCGCGCACTTTGCCGTGCCCTTGGGTGAGGATCACGACGATCCGGTCAGACTCCCCCAGCCGATAGGTACGAAGGACGACCCCTTGGTCGCGATAGAGCCCCACGAGGCAAGTATGCGCTACCCCACTCCCCCAAACCGGCGATCTCGACGCTGGTATTCGCGGACAGCTTCGAACAGGTGCTGGCGGCGAAAGTCGGGCCAGAGCACCTCGCTGAAGATCAGCTCGCTGTAGGCGAGCTCCCAAAGAAGGAAGTTCGAAACCCGCGACTCCCCCGATGTGCGGATCACGAGCTCGGGATCGGGCATCTGGGGGTCGTACAAATGGGATCGGATGGCCCGCTCGTCGATCTTGCGCGCCGGCACACCCGCCTCGACCAATGCTCGAACCGCGTCGACAATCTCCGCCCTTCCGCCGTAGTTGAAGGCGGTCGTGAAGGTCATCGTCTTGTTGGCCGCGGTGAGTTCTACCGCTTCGTCCATGAGCCGGATGAGCCGGCGCGGCACGCGCCAATCACGCCGGCCGACGAAGCGCATCCGCACGTCGCGATCGTTGAGCTCATCGCGCCGGCGGCGCAGCAACGACTCGTTGTACCTCATGAGGAACCGCACCTCATCAGCCGGGCGCTTCCAGTTCTCTGTCGAGAAGGCATACACGGTGAGCCATCGAATGCCGAGCTCGAGCGCCCCCTCCACGACGTCGAACAGGGCCTCCTCGCCCGCAGAGTGTCCGTCAGTGCGAGCGAGACCTCGCTTCCGAGCCCAGCGGCCGTTACCGTCCATGACGATGCCCACATGAACGGGCATCCGGTTGGGATCGAGCTCGTCGAGTCGCAGCGGGTCTTCCGGCACCGCGCGTAGCGTAAGGGATGGTGGAATCAACCGTGTGGGGGGTACGAACGGCGCATGGGTAAACGGCTCGACGCCCTCGGTGAGCGTTACCAGTGGTTCGGCGTCGCGCTCCGGGTGCAGAAGCGCTACGGCGAGTCGAACGGAAACTTCCTAGCTACTGCGGTCACGCTGATGGGATTCATTTCCGTCTTTCCCCTGGTGCTCGTCGCCATCGCCGTCATCGGCTTCATCTCGACGAACTCCGTCAACCTCGCGAGTGACATCGTGTCGAAGTTGGGCCTCACCGGTGACGCTGCCAATCTCGTCCGCACGAGCATCGGCAAGGCCGAGCAGAGCCGAAAGGTGGCGTCGATCATCGGCTTCGCCGGGCTGCTGTGGTCGGGTCTCGGCCTCGTCGGGGCCGTTCAGGAGTCGATGAACACGGTCTGGCAGGTGGAGGGTCGTGGGCTGCGTGACAAGTTGACAGGCCTGGCGTGGTTGGCCGGGACGGCAGTGCTGTTTCTCGGCTCGTTCGCCCTCGCCGCCGCGATCAAGTTCCTCCCCGGCTACGTGGCCCCTCTCAACATCGTCGCCGGCCTCGCCCTCGACGTCGGACTGTGGCTGTGGATGATGAAAGTGCTGCCCAACTGCGACGTGGGCTGGAAGGCCTTGCTGCCGGGGGCGATCGCCGGTGCTGTCGGCCTCGAAGTGCTCAAGATCGTCGGGTCGGTCTATGTCCCCCATCTCGTTGCCTCGTCGTCGGCGCTCTACGGCTCCCTTGGCGTCGTGTTCGGCATCCTCATGTGGCTCCTCTTCTTTGGAAAGCTGCTGGTGTACTCCTCCGTCCTCAACGTCGTTCTGTGGGAGGACCGGCACGGCACCGTCGAAGTGAACGTGGAGATGCCCCGGTTGCCGGAGAGCGACCAGGAGGGCTCGAACCGCTCTGGCAACGCGATCAAGACGACCGCCTGACTCACGCGCCGAGCGTTGCCCTGGTCGCAGCCACGTCCTTGGTGATCTGGTCGACGAGCAGGTCGATTGAGTCGAATTTCTCCTCATCTCGGAGTCTTTCCACGAAGCGCGCCTTCGCGGCTTCGCCATAGAGATCGCCTTCGAAGTCCAAGACGTACGCCTCGAGGAGCGGGGCCTGGGTCGGGAACATCGGGCGCACACCGAGAGACATCGCGGCGGCGCGGACCGACCCGTCGGGTCGCTCGTACCATCCGGCGTAGATACCGTCTCTCGGTAGGAGGATGTCGCCGGGAACCTCGATGTTCGCCGTCGGGAAACCCAGCTCGCGGCCCCGGCCATCGCCTCGTACGACGATGCCGCGCACCTCGTGGACTCGTCCGAGCAAGGTCGAGGCTGCGGCGACATCGCCGGCACGTAAGAGCTCGCGGATGCGCGTGGAGGAAACGGAACCAACAAGCGGGAGACCGACCACCTCGAACCCGGCCTCGGCGCCCATCTCGTGCAGTAAGCCCACATTGCCCCGGCGTCCCCGGCCGAAGTGGAAGTCCTCCCCGACGACGACCAGACGGGCTCGAAGCGACTCGATGAGAACCTCGCGCACGAAGTCGGAAGCCTCTTCACGTGCTCGGGCCTCATTGAAGGGAACCACCACCACGTGGTCGACATCACCTGTCGCAGCCATCACCTCCAGCTTCTGATCTAGATCGGTGAGGAGGAGCGGAGCGGAGTCGGGGCGAACGACCGAGGCAGGGTGGCGGTCGAACGTGACCACGACCGTCTCGTGACCACCGAGGCGAGCAAGCCGTCGTAGTTCCCGAAGCACCGCCCGATGGCCGAGGTGGACCCCGTCGTAGGCGCCGATGCTGACGGCCGTGCCGACCGGGGGTGGCGTGAACGACGAGAGCTCGGTGACCAGGTTCATACGATCGGCGCGGAATCTACTGGCCCGACAGCACAACGGCGGGCTTCGCCGAGACGTCGCCCTTCGCCTCATACACCGCCAGCAACGCGTCGGAACCTTCGAGCACCGCCCACGGCCCTGACCCTCGTAGACCGATTCGATCCCGGTCGAGGATCGCGCCGTTGGCGACCTTCGCGGCCATCTCGGCGTCGACAACGACATGGTCAAGGTGGCCGACAGCATCGGCCGGTGGCCTGACGTCGGCTGGGCCGAGACTTTCGTCAAGCGGCCGGGCCTCGGCGAGGCTGAACGGGCCCACGGCTGTGCGCCGCAGCCGGCGAAGGTGGGCGCCGCCCCCCAAGGCGACTCCCAGATCGGCAGCGAGAACGCGGACATACGTGCCCGACGAGCAGTCCACGGCTATTCGCAACACACCCGGCGCGTCTCCCTCGTCGACCTCGAAACGGTGGACGATCACCGGGCGCGCCGCTCGTTCCACCTCGATTCCGGCGCGGGCAAGCTCGTGCAGCCGGCGGCCCCCAACCTTCACCGCCGAGACCATCGGCGGCACCTGCTCGATTGCACCGGTGAGCGCCGAAGCCGCCGTACGCGCATCGTGGAGCGTGACCGCCGACATCTCGTAGGTGGCGGTGATGTCGCCTTCGTCGTCGAGGGTCGTCGTATCGGTGCCGAGGACGACCTCGCCCTCATAAGACTTGGGCAGATCGGAGAGGAACCGAAGGAGGCGCGTCGCCTGGCCGAGGGCGACGACGAGCACGCCCGTCGCCCCGGGGTCGAGCGTGCCACCGTGACCCACGCGCCGTTGCCCGAAGGTCCTCCGGCAGCGGGAGATGACGTCGTGCGACGTCATTCCCGCCGGCTTGTCGACAATGACGAGGCCGTGATGGACCGGCCCGTCAGAGCTCCTCTTGCTGGTCAGCTTGTTGTTCAGCTCTTTGG
>JALZBN010000315.1 GCA_030947365.1 Actinomycetota bacterium | reverse complement strand
GCTCCTCCATGATGGCGACCAGCGCGTCGATATCGCCGGCCTCGACCGATCGCAGGATCATTGAAGCCGCTCCGCCAGAGCCCGAAAGGCCCGGCCACGGTGGGAAATCGAGTTCTTGTCCTCGGTGGTCATCTCGGCAAAAGTGCGCCCGGCCGCGCCGTCCGGCGCGAAGACCGAGTCGTAGCCGAACCCTCCGCCCCCCTTCGGCGCGGACAGAATCACTCCCTCGACCACTCCTTCGACCACGACCTCTCGACCGGTAGGGAAGAGGGCCACCGCCACGGTGCGGAACCGGGCGCGCCGGTCGTCCGCGCCGTCCAACTCCGACAACAACTTGGCCACGTTGTCGGCGTAGGTCGCGTCGGGCCCGGCGTAGCGCGCCGAGTAGACGCCCGGCCGACCACCCAGCGCGACGACCTCCAAGCCGGTGTCGTCGGCTACTGCCACCTCGCCAGTGGCGTCACCGATGGCACGGGCCTTCAACAACGCGTTGCCCTCCAACGTGTCCTCGGTCTCGTCGACGTCGCCGACGTCAGCGGGGCGAGGCACGACCTCGAATCCCACCAGCAGCGCGCCGATCTCGACGGCCTTGTCGGGGTTGGCCGTGGCCAGCACCACACGCACCGCGCTCAGCCCGTGCGCGCCGGAGGAGCCGTCGACAAAGCCGCCGTCTGCAGGTCGAGGATCGTGGCGATCCCGTGCTCCGCCAAGCCCAAGAGGTCGTCGAGCTCCGAGCGGCTAAACGGCAATCCTTCGGCCGTCCCCTGCACCTCGACGAAGCGGCCGGTCGACGTCATGACCACGTTCATGTCAACCTCGGCGCGCACGTCCTCGGTGTATTCGAGGTCGAGCATTGGAATCGAGTCGATGATGCCGACGGAGACCGCTGCGCACGCGGCTTGAAGCGGGTTGGCAGTGAGTTGCTTCGCTGAAATCAACCGGGTGAACGCGTCGTGGAGGGCGACGTACGCGCCGCAGATCGACGCCGTCCGGGTGCCGCCGTCGGCGCGGATTACGTCGCAGTCCAGCGTGATCGTGCGCTCCCCCGTCATCGTCATATCAGTGACGCTACGAAGCGAGCGGCCGATGAGGCGCTGGATCTCCTGCGTTCGCCCCGAGGGCTTGCCCTTGTTGACCTCGCGGTCGCTGCGCTCAGGGGTCGAACCCGGAAGCATCGAATACTCGGCGGTGACCCATCCCTTGCCCTTGCCTCGCATCCACGGCGGCACCCGGTCGTCGACCGACGCGGTGCAGATCACCCGGGTGCGTCCGACCGAGACCAACACCGACCCGGCGGCGGCATCGGTGAAGTCACGCTCGAAGCTGATGGGGCGCAGGTCGTCGGGCTCACGGCCGTCGTTCCTCATGCTCGATTCCTTGGCGCGCCGTTCCGATCGCTCATTTCCATACCCAAGGCTCTACCACGTCGAGCTCGGGACCCAGCAGACGCCCACCCAGCTCACGAAACCAGTCGACGTCTCCGGACGAGATAAACCGATGCCGTCCCTTGCCGTCGCCGGCGCCCGATCGCCTGCCGAGGCCGGTATCCCGCAAGATCGACCGGATCTCGAACGCTGTCTCGTCAGCCGACGACACGAGCACCACCTCCCGACCGACGACGTCGCTGATCGTGCGCGCCAAGAAGGGATAGTGCGTGCACCCGAGCAGCAACATGTCGATGCCGGCATCGACGAGGGGAGCCAACCGGTCGCTCACAACCGCGTGGGCGCGCTCGCCCCCCGTCTCTCCCTCCTCGACGAGCTCAACGAAACCCGGACACGCCAGCGACGTCAGTTCGACCGCAGCTCGTAGCGACTCGGCGGCCCGTTGGTACGCGCCGGAGCCGATGGTGCCGGCGGTGCCGATGACCCCCACCCGACCATTGCGCGTGACTTTGACCGCGGCGCGCACACCGGGGTCGACGACGCCGACGACCGGCACCTCCAAGTCGAACCGCAGCGTCTCGAGGGCAGCCGCGGCCGCGGTGTTGCACGCGACGACGATCATCTTGACGTCGTGGTCGTCGAGCAGGATCCGGCTGATCTGCATGGCGAACTCACGCACGTCGGACAGTGAGCGCGGCCCATACGGGTAGCGCGCCGTGTCGCCGAAATACACCAGGTCCTCGTCGGGCAGCAGGTCGATCAACGCTCGGGCCACGGTGAGGCCACCGAAGCCGCTGTCGAACATCCCGATGCCACGATCGTCCATTGGCCTCGCCCCAATTCTTAGAAGTAGATGTCAATGGTGATCATGCGCGTCCTCCTGGATCCTCGATACCAGCGTAGGGGTTGATCCGCAGCTCCCCCAAGGCGCCGAATAGCTTTGGTGCTGAATCAAGTCCGGCCACTCACCGG
>JALZBN010000066.1 GCA_030947365.1 Actinomycetota bacterium | reverse complement strand
TCCTCATGGCGCGTCGCAACGCCTGGCCTTTGATCTGCTCGACCTCGGCGTGAAGGTCGTCGACCTTTCCGCCGACTTCCGGCTCCACGATGTGGGCACCTACGAGCGCTGGTACAAGCAGCCGCACTCCGCGCCGGAGCTGATCGCTCGGTTCGTCTACGGACTGCCCGAACTCAATCGTGACGAGATCGCCAAAGCCGACGCCGTCGCCGCTCCGGGCTGTTACCCGACAGCAGCCGCGCTCGCGCTGGCGCCCCTCGTACACGCCGGAGTCATCGAAACCAGCGGCATCATCGTGGACGCCGCCAGCGGCGTATCGGGCGCGGGACGAGGCCTGAGCGTCAGCACCCACTTCGGGTCGGCAAATGAGGACTTCAAGGCGTACGGCCTGTTGGATCACCGCCATACACCGGAGATAGAGCAAGCGGTCGGCGCCCAGGTTCTGTTCACCCCGCATCTCGCGCCGATGACACGCGGAATCCTGGCCTCGTGTTACGCCCGCCCCATGGGCCCGACGTCGACGCCAGAACTGCTCGACTCCTTGACCACAGCCTACGCGGGCGAGCCGTTCATCGTCGTGAGTGCCAACCCGCCCTCAACCAAGGCCGCCTGGGGTTCCAACACTGCCTACCTGAGTGTCCGCTACGACGAGCGCACCGGTTGGGTCCTCGTCCTCGCCGCCATCGACAACCTGGTGAAGGGCGCGTCAGGGCAAGCACTCCAGTGCGCCAACCTCATGCTCGACCTCGATGAGACGGCCGGCCTCCCGCGCACCGGAATCGCACCGTGAGCGTCACTACCCCCGAGGGCTTCGTCGCCGCTGGCGTCCACTGCGGCATCAAGGCCGATGTCGGCGCGCTCGACCTTTCTCTACTGGCGACGACCGATCACCAACCGGTGCCGGCGGCCGCCGTGTTCACCACCAACAAGGCCACGGCCGCGCCGGTGAACGTCTCCAAGGCCCACCTGGCAGCGTCTCATAGGCACGCGTCGGCTGTGGTCTTGAACAGCGGCAACGCCAACGCAGCCACCGGCGCGACGGGCCAGGCACACGCTGAGCGCACGTGCGCGCTCTTAGCCGAGGCCCTTGGCTGCGACCCCAACACCGTCCTCGTGTGTTCCACGGGCCTTATTGGCATTCCGTTTCCAATCGAGGCCGTCGAGTCTGGCATCGACCCTCTCGTGGAGCGACTCTCGGGCGACACAGCCGGCGCGACCCGCGCCGCTGATGCCATTCTCACCACCGACACGGTGCGCAAGGAGACGCTGATCCGCACCGGCTCCTTCGCAGTCGGTGGAATGGCCAAGGGCGCGGCCATGCTCGCGCCGAACATGGCGACGATGCTCGCCGTCCTCACTACCGACGCCGCGGTCGACCCGACCACTCTCCAGAAGGTCCTTGCCCGCGCCGTTACGAAGTCGTTCAACGAGATGACCATCGACGGTTGCACGTCGACGAATGACACCGTCGTCCTGCTCAGCAGTGGTCGCGCCGGCGCGCCAGACCTCGATGAATTTGCAGTCGCGGTAACCGACGCGTGTTCCGACCTCTCGAATCAAATGGTGGCCGACGCCGAGGGGGCGACCAAGTTGGCCAAGGTGCGGGTGACGGGAGCTGTCTCCGACGCCGAGGCCCAGCGGGCGGCTCGCAAGATTGCCGAGAGCCAACTGGTGAAATGCTCACTTTTCGGGGCGGATCCCTACTGGGGGCGCATCATCAGCGAGCTCGGAAGCGCTGGCGTCGAGTTCGATCCCGATCGCATATCGATCTGCTATGGAGCCGTTACCGTGTGCTCCAAAGGGGTTGCGGCTGCGCACGACGAGGGCGAGGTGCGCTCGCACCTGACGGGCCGCGAGATACAGATCACCGCCGACCTCGACCTCGGTCCTGGTGACGCCACCATCACGACGGCTGACCTCACCCCGTCCTACATAGACGAGAACATGAGGACGTCGTGACCACCGCGCCGCCGCCCCAGGCGATCTCGACCGCCGGCGACAAGGCCCAAGTGCTCGCTGATGCCCTTCCCTATATCCGCCGGTTCTGGGGCAAGGTCGTGGTGATCAAATGCGGCGGCGCGGTCATGGACGACCCTGCGTTGGCTGCCCTGCTGGCCCAAGACGTCGCCCTCATGCGTTCGGTCGGGATCCGTCCGGTCGTCGTGCACGGTGGCGGGCCACAGATCGGCGCACTGATGCGTCGTCTCGGCAAGCAGCCGGAGTTTCTCGACGGGCTTCGTGTGACCGATGCGGAAACCCTCGACATTGCCCGCATGGTCCTCGTCGGCAAGGTGAACCGCGACGTGGTCTCTGCCATCAACGTCCACGGCACCCTGGCGGTGGGCCTGTCGGGGGAAGACGCGGGAATGATCGCGGCTACGCCCCGGTCGCCGGAACTGGGCTTCGTCGGCGATGTCGCCAGCGTCAACCCCCAGATCGTGGAGCGCCTCATCGCCGAGGAGCTCATCCCGGTGATCGCAACCATCGGCGTCGACGACGAAGGTCAGGCGTACAACGTGAACGCGGACACGGCCGCCGCCGCGATTGCCGCCGCCCTCGGCGCGGAGAAGCTCGTCTATCTCACCGACGTCCCTGGTTTGCTCCGCGACGTCGACGATCCGGCCAGCCTCCTCCCGAGGGTGACGGCGACGGCGCTGGAGGCTCTGCTCGAGGACGGCACCCTGAAAGGTGGCATGGTGCCCAAGATCCGCTCCTGCGTGCGCGCCCTCGACTTCGGGGTGAAACGGGCCCACATCCTCGACGGGCGGGTCCCCCACGTCCTGCTGCTCGAGGTTTTCACCAAAGAGGGCATCGGCACGATGATCGAGGGACGGATGATCGAGTGACGATGAGCGAAGCGAAAGCGAGCCTTATGACGACGTATGCCCCCGCGCCGGTGACCTTTGTCAAGGGCGAGGGGAGTCGCCTGTACGACGTCGACGGCAAGGCCTACCTCGACTTTGTCGGTGGCTTGGCAGTGACGTCGTTGGGCCACGCCCACCCGGCGGTGGCAGACGCGCTCGCAGACCAAGCCCGCACGCTCCTGCACGTGTCCAACCTGTATGGCACGACCATCGCGCTCGATGTTGCGACAACGCTGAATCGGCTCATCGACGCCGGTACAGGAAAGGTGTTCTTCTGCAACTCCGGCGCGGAAGCCAATGAGTGTGCCATCAAGCTTGCCCGCAAGTGGGCGGGCCCCGGGAGGCATGTCGTCGTAAGCGCGTACGGCTCGTTCCACGGGCGCACGCTCGCCACCCTGCACGCCACTGGTCAGCCGGCCAAGCACGAAGCGTTCCAACCCTTGCCGGAAGGCTTCACCCACGTCGAATGGGCCGACATTGACGCGCTCGACAAGGCGGTGGATTCCGAGGTGGTGGCGGCCGTTCTGCTGGAGTCGATCCAGGGCGAGGGCGGCGTCAACGTGGCGCCCGACGAGTACCTGAGCCAGGTACGAAGCCTGTGCGATGAACGTGGTGTCCTGCTGATTTTGGACGAGGTGCAAACGGGGCTCGGACGCACCGGGCGCTGGTTCGGGTTCCAACATTCCGGCATCTCGCCCGATGTCGTCACCATGGCGAAGGCGCTCGGCAACGGCGTGCCCATTGGCGCGTGCTGGGCCCGCGCCGATGTCGCTGATGCCTTCAAGCCGGGAGACCACGCCACCACCTTCGGCGGACAGCCTCTTGCCGCCGCCGCGGCGCGCGCCGTCCTCGCGGTGATGGAGGCCGAAAACGTTCCGGCGCGCGCCGAGCGCGCCGGCGCGCGCCTCCAGGCCGGTCTAGAGGCACTCCCGTCGGTCAGCGAGGTCAGGGGCAAGGGCCTCCTTCTCGCCGCCGAACTGGGCGACCGTCCGTCCGCGCCGGTAGCCGCGGCTGCGCTCGGCGATGGCCTGCTCGTCAACCCGGTGACCCCGACGGCGTTGCGGATGGCCCCCTCTCTCTTGGTCACCGACGACGAAATCGACGAGGCGGTCACAGTACTGGCACGCATCCTCAGTGAGCCGGTGGTCGCATGAAGCCTCGACATCTTCTCGACCTCGACGACCTCGATTCGTCTGAGCTGGCTGCTGTTCTCGACCTCGCCGAGCAGAAGAAGCCGCCCCGCGCCCTGGCCGACCGCAGCATTGCCCTACTTTTCGAGAAGCCTTCCAACCGCACCCGGGTTTCGATGGAAACCGCCGCCATACAACTCGGCGCACATCCGATCTCGCTGCGGGGCGACGAACTGGGGATAGACACCCGTGAGCCCGCCGACGATGTGGCACGTTCGCTGTCCTGTTACTGCGCGGTCATCGGTGCCCGGGTTTTCGAGCATGCGCTCGTCGAGCGTCTCGCAGCCGCGGCGACAGTTCCTGTCGTGAACCTCCTCTCCGATGAGGCTCATCCCTGCCAGGTGCTGGCCGACCTCCTTACCCTCCGGCAGCGCTTCGGACGCCTCGAAGGCCTCACCGTGGCCTGGGTGGGCGACGGAAACAACGTCTGTCGCTCCTTGATGACGGCGGCACCCTTGGCCGGCATCACGGTCAAGGTCGCGTCTCCACCGGGCTACGAACCTCCCGCGTTCGACCTCGAGCGCAGCGGAACCGAACTCACCCACGAGCCGACCTTCGCCGTCGAGGATGCCGACGCGGTCTACACGGATGTCTGGACGTCGATGGGCCAGGAGGACGAGGCCGGCGCGCGCCGGCGCGCCTTCGCCGGGTTCACCGTTGACGACGATCTCCTTGCTGTCGCCAAGCCGGAAGCCGTCTTTCTCCACTGCCTCCCAGCCCACCGAGGCGAGGAGGTAACGCTCGATGTGCTCGACGGGGCGAGAAGTCTGGTGTGGCAACAGGCCGAGAACCGCGTTCACGCCCAGCGCGGACTCTTGCTCTGGCTGGCGAAGCAGCGATGAGGCTCGCCAAGCCGCAGCGTCAACACCGTATCGAGCGCATCCTCGAGCGCAATGCGGTCACGAGCCAGGCCGTTGTCGTCGAGCTCCTCGCCGTCGAGGGAGTCATTGCCACCCAGGCAACTGTGTCTCGCGACCTTGAAGAGCTCGGCGCGGTGAAGATCCGCACCGGCGCGGGCGAGTCCGTCTACGCGATCCCCGAACAACCGAAAGACCGGATCGCGCCGGAAGACCACCTTCGCCGGGTCATGGGGGAGTGGGTGGTAGAAGTCGCGCATTCGGGCAACATGATCGTCCTTCGCACGCCGCCGGGGTCGGCCCACGTCGTGGGGTCGGCCATAGACCGCGCCGGTCTGCCCGACGTGGTCGGCACCGTCGCCGGTGACGACACCGTATTCCTCGTGGCCGCCGAACGTGTGAGCGGTGCGAAGGTCGCGAAACGAATCTCAGCATTGGCCGGCTTGTAAATCGTGAAGGAGAATTGATGGCAAAGAGAGTGGTCCTGGCCTACAGCGGGGGCCTCGATACGTCCGTCGCAGTCCGCTGGATGGCAGAGGAGCTCGGGGTCGAGGTGGTCGCGCTCGCCGTTGACGTGGGCCAGGGGGGTGACTTCGAGGGGCTCCGCAAACGAGCACTTGCCGCTGGCGCGGTCGAAGCCGTCGTTGTCGACTGCCGCGAGGAGTACGCCCGTGACTTCGTCGCTCCCGCGCTGAAGGCAAACGCCCTCTACGAGGGCAAGTATCCGCTCGTCTCGTCGCTGTCGCGGCCCATCATCGTGAAGCACCTGGTGGCAGCCGCCCGCGAACACGGTGCCGACGCCATCGCCCACGGTTGCACCGGCAAAGGAAACGACCAGGTCCGGTTCGAAGTCTCGACCCGGGCGCTCGCCCCCGACCTCGACGTCATCGCGCCGGTTCGGGGATGGGGCCTCACGCGCGAGCAGTCCATTGATTACGCGCACCGCTTCGACATCCCCATCACGGTCACCAAAGCGAGCCCCTACTCGATCGATCAGAACCTCTGGGGCCGCACGATTGAGTGCGGCATCCTCGAGGACCCCTGGGAGCAACCGCCGGAAGAGGTCTTCGAGCTCACGACCCCGACAGCCGTCGATCCCATCGAGATGGTGATTGCCTTCGAAGCCGGGCTCCCGGTCGCAATCGACGGTGTGCAGATGCCGCTCCAAGACCTCATCGACGAGGTCACCACTGTGGTGGGCTCTTACGGCTGGGGGCGGGTCGACATGGTCGAGAACCGGCGCGTGGGCATCAAGAGCCGCGAGGTCTACGAGTGCCCCGGCGCGCTTGCCCTGATCATGGCCCACTCCGATCTTGAAGACTTGACCCTCGAGCGCGACCTGGCCCATGAGAAGACCCGGCTCGAACCCCGCTGGTCCGAACTGGTCTACGACGGGCTGTGGTACTCGCCCCTCAAGGACGCACTCGACGCGTTCATCGATGAGAGCCAGCGATTCGTAACCGGCGAGGTCCGGTTGCGCTGCGAGCTTCCGGGCCGGTGCTTCGTTGCAGGACGGCGCAGCCCGCTCGGCCTCTACGACTACGGCCTCGCCACCTATGAGGCCGCGGATACCTTCCGTCACGAGGACGCAGCCGGCTTCGTGCGCCTGTGGGCGCTCGGTGTCGAAACGTGGGCTCGTCGCCAGAGTCGGCGCAGCGGCGACGTTACGCCGTGACCCTCTGGCAGGGCCGGATGACGTCTCTGCCGGCCGACGAACTCATGGTCTTCACCGAGAGCCTCTCGTACGACAAACGCCTCGCCGCTGTCGACGTCGATGCATCGCGGGCCCACGTGCGGGGCCTGGCGCGCGCCGGCTTGCTGACTGCGGACGAGGCTGCCGCGCTTCAGGAG
>JALZBN010000065.1 GCA_030947365.1 Actinomycetota bacterium | reverse complement strand
TCAGGCAGCCGGCTGACGATCACCGTCACGTGACACGTGCGCTTGCGGATCCTTGTGGCCCGCCCTCTCGCCCGGGGCCGCCAGCGCTTGAGCGTGGGGCCCTCGTCGGCGAAGCACGCCGACAGATACAGCTCCTCGGGGGCGATGGCGTTGTTGCGCTCGGCGTTCGACATGGCCGAGGCGAGGGCCTTACCGACAACCGTGGCCGCGTCGCGCTCGCAGAAACGCAGGATGTCTTGCGCCCGCTCGGCGTCGTGGCCGCGCACGAGGTCGAGTACCTGGCGGACCTTGTACGGCGAGATCCGGACATAGCGGCTGACGGCGCGCGCCGAAGGCGTGGCGTCCTCCACCGCTTCCGCCCGTGAGTTGGGGCGGCGACGGAGAACCGGGTGCTCGTTGAGCTTGGGCCCAGGCATACCTATCGCCTCCCGGCCCGTTCCTGGCCGGCGTGGTAGCGGAAGGTGCGGGTGAGGGCGAACTCGCCGAGCTTGTGGCCCACCATGCCTTCGGTGATGTAGACGGGGACGTGCTTGCGACCGTCGTGCACGGCGATGGTGTGCCCGACCATGTCGGGGATGATCGTGGAGCGGCGCGACCATGTCTTTAGCACGCGCTTCTCGCCCTTGGTGTTGAGCTCGTCGACTCTGCGGAGAAGTCGCTCCTCCACGAAGGGTCCCTTTTTCAGACTGCGGGCCACGCGCTTACCTCCTCGCGCCGCGGGTACGCCGGCGACGGACGATCAGCTTCTGGGACGGTTTGTTCGTGTCACGGGTGCGGCCCTCGGTCTTGCCCCAGGGAGAGACGGGGTGACGCCCACCAGACGACTTTCCTTCGCCACCGCCGAGGGGATGGTCGACCGGGTTCATGGCGACGCCCCGGGTCTGGGGCCGGACGCCCTTCCAGCGGTTACGTCCTGCCTTGCCCAGCGAGATCAGCTCGGCCTCGGCGTTGCCGACTTCGCCCACGGTTGCCCGGCAGTCGATCAGCACCCGACGCATCTCGGTGCTCGGCAGCCGCAGGGTCGCGAACGAACCCTCCTTGGCGACGAGCTGGATGCTCGCGCCGGCGCCGCGGCCCATCTTGCCGCCCGCGCCGGGCTTGAGCTCGACGTTGTGAACGGTCGTGCCGACCGGGATGAAGCGCAGCGGCAGGGCGTTGCCCGGACGGATCTCCGCCTTCGGGCCGCTCGAGAGCATGTCGCCGACCTTCAGCTTTGCCGGGGCGAGGATGTAGCGCTTCTCGCCGTCGAGGTAGTGCAACAGGGCGATGTTGGCGTTGCGGTTGGGGTCGCGCTCGATGGCGGCAACCTTCGCCGGCACGCCGTCTTTTTGGCGCTTGAAATCGATGATGCGGTACTGGCGCTTGTGCCCGCCACCACGGTGGCGCGCCGTCTTGCGGCCGTAGCTGTTGCGACCGCCGGTCTTGGGCAGCGGCGCGACAAGCGACTTCTCCGGCGTCGTCTTGGTGATCTCGGAGAAATCGGAGACGGTCTGGAACCGGCGGCCGGCACTTGTGGGCTTGCGCTTGCGTAGGGGCATCTATCGATCAGCTTTCGAAGAGGTCGATCTTGGACCCGGGCGCCAAGGTGACAATCGCCCGCTTGGTGTCGGCGCGGGTGCCGAACGTGAAGGTCTTGCGGTTGCGCTTGCGCTTTCCCTTGCGGTTGAGCGTGTTCACGTTGGTCACCTCCACACTGAAGATGGCTTCGATGGCCTGGCGAATCTCGACCTTGTTGGCTCGCGGGTCGACGACGAACGTGTACACGTTGGTGTCGAGGAGCCCGTAGGACTTCTCGCTCACGACCGGCTTCAGGATCACGTCTCGGGGGTCTCTCACGATTCTTCTCCCCTCTGGGCCTCGACGATTGCCGGCTCCAGTTCCGCTGTCTCTGCCTCGCCCGGCAGCGTGTCTTTGGTGAAGATGACCCAGTCGCTGCACAAGACGTCGTAGGCGTTGAGCTCCGAGGGCAGCATCAGGTGCACGTTGGGCAGGTTGCGGAACGACTTGGCCGCTTTCTCATCTTCCCTGCCGACGACGATCAAGACCTTGCCGCTGACTCCTAGAGCATCGAGGGCCGCTCGTGCCTCTCTCGTCTTCGGCTCGGTGAAGCCCCAGCTGTCGACGACCACCACATTGCCGCCGGCGGCGCGATCGGAGAGCGCGGACCGCAGGGCGAGCTGCACCATCTTCTTGGGGGTGCGCTGGCGATAGTCACGCGGCTTCGGCCCAAAGGCGACACCTCCACCGGCCCAGTGCGGCGCGCGCGTGGAGCCCTGCCGGGCCCGGCCCGAACCCTTCTGGCGCCAGGGCTTGGCCCCGCCGCCGCGAACCTCGGCCCGGGTGAGCGTGCTGTGCGTGCCTGAGCGGGCGGCTGCGAGCTGCGCCACCACGACCTGGTGCATCACCGGGACATTGGGCGTCACCTCGAAAAGCTTGGGGTCGAGGGTTGCCGTGCCAATTCGGTCGCCCGTGGGCTTGCGGATGTCGACGCTGACCATGACTACGCGCCCGCCCCGGCGGCGTGGCCGTTGGTGCTGTTCTTGACCGCATTGCGGATCAAGACCAGGCCGCCGCGTGGCCCCGGGACGGCACCCTTCAGCAGCACGATGTCTCGTTCGGCGTCGGCTTGGACGACCTCGAGATTGAGGGTCGTGACCTGCTGGTTGCCCATGCGCCCGGCCATGCGCGTGCCCTTGAACACACGAGAGGGAGTCGCACAGGCACCGATGGCACCCGGCGCGCGATGCACCTTGTGCACACCGTGCCCGGCACCGAGACCCTTGAAGTTGTGCCGCTTCATGACGCCGGCGAAGCCCTTGCCCTTGCTGACGGCCGTAACGTCGACCCGTTCGCCGGCGCTGAGCAGCTCGGCGGTGAGCTCCTGGCCGACCTGGTAGCTGGCGGTGTCGTCGATGCGCAGCTCGACGAGTCGCTTGCCGGGCTCGACATCGGCGTGGGCGAAGTGTCCGGCCTCGGCCTTGGTGAGGCGCGCCGGCTTCACGAAGCCGACCGTCACCTGGAGCGCGCCGTAGCCGTCGTGTTCGGGCGTCTTGACCTGCACCACTCGGCACGGCGCGACGCGCACCAGCGTCACCGGGATGGCCCGGTTCTGCTCGTCCCAGATTTGGGTCATGCCGACCTTCTCGCCGACGATCGCCTTCTGTGCCATGTCCTGTCGATCTTCCTGATCTCGTGGGTCATACGCGCACGCTCCGCACGGAGAAATTCCCCGGCGGAGCGAGTGTCGGTTGTGCCTCGGGGTACCGGCTACGGCGGCCGCCAAGGACGTAGATTGGGGGGTGACGGAGCAAGAAGCTCCTAGAACAAAGACGAGTATAGCCGCGGCGCCGGAAGGCTCCGCCGGGGTCAGGCTTGCTGGATCTTGATCTCGATGTCGACGCCGGCCGGCAGGTCTAAACGCTGCAGCGAGTCGACGGTCTTGGGGCTGGGCTCGAGGATGTCGAGGAGGCGCTTGTGCACCCGCATCTCGAAGTGCTCGCGCGAGTCCTTGTCTTTGTGGGGCGAGCGGATGACGGTCCAGCGGCGCTTCTCGGTCGGCAACGGCACCGGCCCGCGCACCTTGGCCTGCGTGCGCACGACGGTCTCCACGATCTTCTTGGTCGACTGGTCGACGATCTCGTGGTCGTACGCCTTCAACCGGATGCGGATCTTTTGGGCCACCTACTTGATGATCTTGGTGACGCGCCCGGCACCGACGGTGCGGCCACCCTCACGGATGGCGAAGCGAAGACCTTCGTCCATGGCGATGGGCTGGATGAGCTCGACGTTGATGGCGATGTTGTCGCCCGGCATAACCATCTCGGTGCCCTCGGGCAGCGTGATCTGGCCGGTGACGTCGGTGGTGCGGAAGTAGAACTGCGGGCGGTAGTTGTTGAAGAACGGGCTGTGGCGACCACCCTCGTCCTTGGTCAACACGTAGACCTGACCCTCGAAGTTCGTGTGCGGCGTGATCGAGCCCGGCTTGCAGAGCACCTGGCCCCGCTGCACGTCTTCCTTCTTGGTGCCTCGCAGGAGGACCCCGACGTTGTCGCCGGCGCGCCCCTCATCGAGGATCTTGCGGAACATCTCGACACCCGTACACACCGTCTGCTGCGTGTCCTTGAGCCCGACGATCTCGACCGTCTCGCCCGTCTTGACGACACCCTGCTCGATGCGGCCGGTGACAACGGTGCCACGACCGGTGATGGAGAAGACGTCTTCGATCGGCATGAGGAAGGGCTTGTCGATGTCGCGGACCGGCTCGGGGATGTAGTCGTCGACGGCATTCATCAGCTCGTTGATGCTGGCGACGTACTTCTCGTCGCCCTCGAGTGCCTTGAGCGCCGAGACCCGCACGACAGGAGTGTCGTCGCCGGGGAACTCGTACTCGCTGAGGAGCTCTCGCACCTCGAGCTCGACCAGGTCGAGAAGCTCGGGGTCGTCGACCGCATCGGCCTTGTTGAGCGCGGCCACGATGTAGGGCACGCCCACCTGACGGGCGAGCAGCACGTGCTCACGGGTCTGGGGCATGGGGCCGTCAGCGGCGGAGACGACGAGGATCGCGCCGTCGACCTGTGCCGCGCCGGTGATCATGTTCTTGATGTAGTCGGCGTGGCCCGGCATGTCGACGTGGGCATAGTGCCGCTTCGGCGTCTCGTATTCCACGTGGGCGATCGAGATGGTGATGCCGCGGGCCTTCTCCTCCGGAGCCTTGTCGATCTGATCGAACGGCGTGAAGACCACGTTGGGGTTGTCCGCGTTGAGAACCTTGGTGATCGCGGCCGTCAGCGTGGTCTTGCCATGGTCGATATGGCCCATGGTTCCCACGTTGACGTGCGGCTTGGAACGCTCGAATTTTTGTTTGGCCATAGTGGTCCTTGCTCCTCGTTATTCCGGCCTGAATCTCCGGCTACTCGCCGCCTACTCGCCCCGCACCCGAGAAACGATCTCTTTCGCGATCGACTCGGGAACTTCCTGGTACGAGTGGAACTGCATGGTGTACGTCGCTCGGCCCTGCGTGCGCGACCGTAGGTCGGTAGCGTAGCCGAACATGTCGCCAAGCGGCACTTGAGCCCGGATGACCTGGGCGTTGCCCCGCTGCTCCATTCCCTCGACCCGGCCGCGCCGGCTGGAGAGGTCGCCGATCACGTCGCCCATGTTCTCGTCGGGGCACACGACCTCGACGGCCATGATGGGTTCGAGCAGCACCGGACTCGCCAGGCGCGCCGCCTTCTTCACGGCCAACGAACCCGCGATCCGGAACGCCATCTCCGAAGAGTCGACGTCGTGGTAGGAGCCGTCGATGAGACAGATCCGCACGTCGACCATGGGGTACCCGGCGAGAACACCGCTCTGCAGCGCCTCCTGGATGCCAGCGTCGATCGACGGGATGTACTCCTTGGGGATGTCGCCGCCACGGATCTTGTCGGTGAACTCGTAACCGCCGCCGGGGCCCGTGGGCTCGAGGTCGATGACGACGTGGCCGTACTGGCCCCGGCCACCGGTCTGGCGGATATAGCGCTCCTCGATCTTCTGCACGGGCTTGCGGATCGTCTCGCGGTACGCGACCTGGGGCTTGCCCACGTGGGCGTCGACCTTGAACTCGCGCAGCATGCGGTCGATCAGCACCTCGAGGTGCAGCTCGCCCATCCCGGCGATGATCGTCTGGCCCGTCTCCTCGTCGGTGTGCTTCTGGAAGGTGGGATCCTCGTCGGACAGACGCTGAAGGGCGTCGCCCAACTTGTCTTGGTCGGCCTTGGTGCGGGGCTCGACTGCGACGTGGATGACCGGCGCGGGAAACTCGAGGGACTCGAGCACGATCGGCGCGTTGGCATCGCACAAGGTGTCGCCGGTCGTCGTGTTCTTGAGCCCGACGGTGGCCACGATGTCGCCGGCGAAGACGGCTGACTTGTCTTCGCGGTGGTTGGCGTGCATCTGCAGGAGGCGCCCGATGCGCTCCTTGCGGTCTTTGGTGGAGTTGAGGATGGCCGCGCCCTTCTCGGCCTTTCCGGAGTAGACACGGAAGTAGGTGAGCTTGCCGACATGGGGGTCGCTCATGATCTTGAAGGCGAGGGCCGAGAACGGCGCGTTGTCGTCGGCCGGGCGCTCCAGCTCTTCGATGCCCTTCAGGTCGAGACCGGTCACGGGCGGCAGGTCGATGGGGCTGGGAAGGAAGTCGACGATGGCGTCGAGAAGGGGCTGCACGCCCTTGTTCTTGAACGCCGATCCCGCGAGCACCGGCACGACCTCGTTGGCGATAGTGGCCGTGCGCAAGGCGTGCTGGAGGTCGTCGGAGGTGATGTCCTCGTCGCCGACATACTTCTCCATGATCGTGTCGTCGTGCTGGGACAAAACGTCGACGAGTTGGTGGCGCCACTGGGCGACCTCGTCGGCGAGGTCGGCGGGAACGTCTTCGACTCGCCACTCCTCGCCCATGCCCTCGTCCCACACGAGCGCCTTCATGGCGATCAGGTCGACGACGCCCCGGAACCCGCCCTCCGCGCCGATCGGCACATGGATGACGGCGGGGTGGGCGTCGAGGCGCTCTTTGATCTGGTCGACGGCCTTGAAGAAGTCGGCACCCACGCGGTCCATCTTGTTGACGAAGCAGATGCGCGGCACCTTGTACTTGTTGGCTTGGCGCCACACTGTCTCGGTCTGGGGCTCCACGCCGGCGACGGCGTCGAACACGGCCACGGCCCCGTCGAGCACACGCAACGACCGCTCGACCTCGACGGTGAAGTCGACGTGGCCGGGCGTGTCGATGAT
>JALZBN010000314.1 GCA_030947365.1 Actinomycetota bacterium | reverse complement strand
TCCTTCGGCTGTCGCTGTGCCGGTATTAGGCCTGCCAGACTTGCGCCGGAAGAGTTGGCCTTGACGGATCCTCAGCCACTCGACCCGACTCGTGAACGGCACGCCCGTCCGACGGTTGAAGAGCTGGCCGGCGCCCAGGGCATGAGGCCCATGCGATCGCTCGACGATCTCCGGGCATATGGAGTTCGGCTGTTCGACTCTGAGGAAGAGGTCGAGGAATTTCTCGACCTCGTACGACGATCGGATATTCCGACTTTCACACCTATACTGGTCGCGTGGCTCGAACAACGCTTCGCGCTAAGGGGCAGTTGACGCTTCCCGAAGAAATTCGCTCTGCGGCGCACCTTGCCGAGGGCGACTTGCTGGACGCCGAGATCACCGAGGACGGAATCTTGCTCCGGCCGCAGAAGGTCATTGACGCGACGCAGGCTTGGTTCTGGACTCCGGAGTGGCAGGCGGGGGAGCGGAAGGCCGATGCCGACCTCGCTGCTGGGCGCGGCGAGACGTTCGAGTCTGGCGAGGAGTTTCTCAAGGCCTTGGGGGCACTTGCTAAGCCGGCGCCCAGGCGACGCCGCACGTAACGCTTGCCGACCTTCGCCTGGCTGCCTCGCTTCCGCGCCGACTTTCGCCGGCTTACGCCTGGCCAGCAGGCGGCGCTTCTCGTCGCCGTCGCGCAGTTCGTGGACGACCTCCGACCGGGCGGTCAGTTTCGCAAGGGGCTTCGGGTCAAGGGCATCAAGGGTGCACCGGGCACCATCGAGATGACCTGGGCCCCCGACGGAGGGGCCACGTTCCAGTACGGCGAGTCGGTGCGCGTCGGCGAGCCGCACATCATCTGGCGACGGGTCGGCACCCACTCGGTCTTCCGCGAGCCTTGACCGTTCGCCACCGGTTACAACCTGCAATCCGCAGCCGAGCCCGCTCAGTCGACGTCGAGGCCGGTTACTCCGGCGGCGATCGCAATGAAGTCGGGCAGGTCGAGGTACTCGACCGTCACTTCGCGAGACGCTCGAGTAACTCCCGGTCTTGATCGATGATCTGCTGCAACCTCTTCTTGAACTTCGGATCTTGACGACGTCGTTCGACGGCCTCGCGGAGAGCGGACTTCACCGTCTCGTTGATGCTCTGCCCCTCGGCGCGGGCGAGTGCTTCCGTGTCGGCAGCGAGCTCGTCGTCGAGTCGGAGGGTCAGGTTCTTCTTCGGCATGACACCATGGTATCAAGTATGACGACGGCAGTTCAGGCGTCGCGAATCGCCTTGAGGAAGGCCTCCTCTTCCGCATCCGTCAAGCCCTCGATCACCATCTCCTCGTAGGCAGGGAAAGGGCTTGCCTTGTGCCAGCGCCTCCTCGCGTCTTGGCACGCGATCGGCGTCGCGTTCGTCGCTGGGCTTGTGCGACATGATCGTCTACTCGATCCTACGAGCGATGCCGGGAGGCCTCGTTCTGTGACCTCCTAGGGCCGTGATCAGGCCCGAATCCACCCCGATCACAGGTGGCGCGCACCACCCCTGGCCCCTCGACGAGCTGGTGGGAAACTGCCGCTGATCGCCGCCGCGCTCGCTGGCAGGTCGTCACCGCCGACGGGTTGCTCACCTCATGATCGTCGAACGCGGGCGCTGTCAGTGGATTGCCACGAACGACTGACTCGTCTCAGGAGACGATGAATTTGCCCTGCATCGCGTCGGGATGCACCTCGCAGTGGAAGTGGTATTCACCCGCAGGCAGTGGCGGCGCGTTGTAGACCTGTGTCTTGACCCCGGGGAAGGGGTCGCCGCCGCGGAACAGCACGTCACCCCCCTGGGATTTGAGGATGACGACGTTGTGGCTGATGCCCTTCTGGCGGTTGGCGAACGCAATGGTGAATGCCTGTCCGGCCGGCGCGGCCAGGCAGTCCTTGTCGTACGCAATGTTGTCGGCTGACAGGACGAGTGAGGTTCCCGACGGCGCGCACGTGACGGTGTTGAGGTCATGGGCGGTTGTGCTCGGCTGCAGTATCGCCGGGTTCTCTGACGTACCGCCCCCGCCGCCACACGCAACGGCGGCGAAGGCGATGATCAAGAGCGCACACGCTTGGCGAGATCTCGACACGGCGGTCGATGTTACCGACTAGCAGCAGCGAACATGCGCAGCACCGCCGGGGCCAACCGCCCTCTGAACGGCAACGTTGATGACCAGCAGCTCCTGATGCGTGGTTACGTCGTTGCCTCTCGGTGCTCCAACCCACCGCGGCCCGAAGCTCCTCCACCTCGTCGCCTCCCATGTCCAAGAAGGTGACGGCCGCCATGCCAAACGCGCCGAGTTCGATCCAGCGGGTGGAGTAGCCCATCAGAGGTCCGGCGACGGCGGACCACAGAAGAAGT